>CAZLWZ010000112.1:0-6307 GCA_964563275.1 uncultured Flavobacterium sp. | reverse complement strand
GACCACATGCAGAATGGCCAGCTCAAGCCTGCTTACAACACGCAAATCTCTACCGAAAACCAGATTATTGTTCATTACACCATCCACCAAAACCCTACCGATACCAAGACCTTAAAGCCGCACCTGGAGAACTTTGAACAAACCTACGGGGAAGAAGTCCTTCAGGAATTAAAAGACATTACCGCAGATGCCGGCTATGGCAGCGAGGAAAACTATGATTATCTGGAACAAAAAGGACTTTCCGCTTACGTGAAGTACAACACCTTTGAGAAGGAACAGGACCAGAACTATCAGAAAAAGAATAAGCCCTTCAGCAAAGAAAACCTGTTCTACAATCAGGATGAAGATTTTTATGTATGTCCAATAGGTCAGAAGATGACAAAAACACATCAAAGTACAAAAACCACTGAAGCAGGCTATCCCCAAAATTTAAGTCATTATCAAGCACAAAACTGCGAAGGCTGCCCCTTGCGAGCCAGATGCCATAAAGCAAAAGGCCACAGAAGTATTGAAAGGAACCACAATCTGGAAAGGCACAGACAAAAGGCAAGAGAATTACTGTTAAGTGAAACTGGAATACAAAAAAGAAAACAGCGAAGTGCTGATGTCGAACCCGTGTTTGCACACCTCAAGCATAACAACGGATTTAAGCGATTTACATTAAAAGGCCTCGAAAAAGTAGAATTAGAGTTCGGATTAATGGCCTTAGGACATAACCTAAGAAAGAAAATTGCTGCATAAGAGCAATTTTTGACCAACCACTAAAAATCGAAACTAAACAAACAAAACAGATTTAAATAAAAAACCGCCTCAAATATGTTTTTGAGACGGCTTCTTTTTTATGCTGTTTGCATTTAGAATGTGAATCGGATACCCAGTGCGATATCGGGACCGAAGCTGTTGTAATCGTCAAAGTCGCGACGGTCATCTCCAAAATAAAGTTCGGGCCTGAAATCGAGCGATAACATCAGTGGGATGTCGAAAACGTATTCAATTCCTATATCACCAGCAACGGCGAGAAATGTCCCTCCGTCGTCATTGTGATGATGGTTGGGTCCGTCATATCGCCAGTTTCCTACACCGCCACCGACACCGGCATACCAGTTAAAGCCGCCGTCAATGTTCCAGACCCATTGGTAGAGACCGATTAGTTTAATGGCATCGACATTATTGCTATTTCGCCACCCGAGGTCGAATTCAAGGCGGTTATTATCCGATAGTCCCCGTTGATAAGAAACCTCTCCACCAAAACCATCATTGTCTCCGATCCGTAATCCGAGTGCATTTTTTCGGATCTCTTGCGACTGTGCAGTAAATGCCAGGGCAAGTACCATCACAGCAGATAAAATCAATCTTTTCATAATATTTTTGTTTTAGTATTCTTCCAAAATTAAGATTTCATACCTCATTCCGGCAGGCAATTGTATTAAGATTAACAAAAATATTTAAGCTTTTATTACGATACGCAACTAGTCAATTTGATGGCTGTGCAAGGTCTCATAATGTATTTGAGTGTCTGATTGCGGGATGGGCAAATTAAAATTAAAAGACGAAAAATCCTGGAGTTCATAGGATATTACAGTCTTTGAATAAATCATGCCGATATTATCCGCATAAAATCGTTCGCTGGTGATGACGTCCTGTGCGACCAGTACCGGAACCTCAAACGATAGCCCCGGAATTTCCATTGTGGCCGTGATCGCTAAATTAAATGTTACCGTGACTGCTTTAACATTTTGGTAGACAGTACCTAAAGGCGTGGTATAGGTTGCTAATGTACTTCCGGCAGTAGAGCGCAAGGTATATGAAAGGTTGAGCGGTATACCGTCTATTTCCTGTTGCGACGTACCGGCAACTGAACCCAATAGCTGATTTTCGTTGGCATTTTCGTCGAGCATTACGAAATTGATGAGCGTTAAATCGATTGGTGCTATTTCTTCAAGGCCTACGGCTGCGTTACCGCTTAAAAAGATTTTACCGTTTTCCTTTCTCATGCCGTTGTTGTTGGCTGTACCTGCAAATAATCCGTAGGGTAGCTCGCGGGCTTTGATCTTTTTGTAGTTCGAACCGCCAATCATGGTATCATTGGCAACATATACAGAATCCCGACCAATGAACTCGGTGCTGTTCACATTGTATGTCCAATAATTTCCATCGGACAGTGGTAGGTAATTGCCAACAGTGTGGTCGTCGATAGCATTATCGCTGTCATCACTATTGCAGGAGTAAAAACTAACCGCCAATAAAACCAGGAAGTAACATTGTAATTTCATATCTAAATTTAATTTTCGCTAATGTATTAAAAAATAAAATCTCACCCCGTATTTTCTAGTTGTAATGCCTGACGCTACCGGCGACCAATAAATATTGAAGAGGTTTGCTAGATATTCTTTATGTTTGTATTCTAATCACCCAGGAATGACGGGCAATACTTTCGGGACTATATTTAAGCTGACAACATTTGGAGAATCTCACGGCGAAGCTATCGGCGGCATAATTGAAGGCTGCCCCGCCGGAATCGCATTAGACCTGAAACTCATTAAAGCCGATCTTATGCGGCGACGCCCGGGCCAGTCAGACATTGTTTCGCAACGCGATGAACAGGATGAAGTACGGTTTCATTCCGGAATTTTTGAAGGAGTCACAACGGGAACTCCTATCGGCTTTACGATCGAAAATACGGATCCAAGATCAAAAGACTACTCCCATATTAAAGACTTGTATCGTCCGAGTCATGCTGATTACGTATATCAACAGAAGTACGGAATTCGCGACTACCGCGGAGGAGGAAGGAGTTCTGCCCGTGAAACAGTGAGCAGGGTCGTGGCCGGAGCGGTCGCAAAGCAAATAATCCCGAATATTAAGATAGAAGCATTTGTATCATCGGTAGGTGATATATTCCTTGATAAACCTTATCAGCAGCTTGATCTTTCCCAAACGGAAAACAGCGTAGTTCGTTGTCCCGATGTGGAAACTGCCGGGAAGATGGAGGCGTACATAAGGCAAATTCGTAAACAAGGGGATTCCGTTGGTGGTACAGTCACGTGCGTAATCCAAAATGTTCCGATCGGGCTAGGTGAACCAGTCTTCGATAAGCTGCACGCACAATTGGGTAAAGCAATGCTGTCGATCAACGCAGTAAAGGGTTTTGAGTACGGTAGCGGTTTTTGCGGAGCGAGGATGAAAGGCAGCGAACACAACGATTTGTACAACCCCGACGGCACGACCAAAAGCAATCTTTCGGGCGGCATTCAGGGTGGCATTTCAAATGGAATGGATATCTACTTCAGGGTTGCTTTTAAACCTGTGGCAACGATCATGCAGTCTCAGGACACACTCGATACAAATGGCAATATTGTAGAAATGCAGGGCAGGGGCAGACATGATCCGTGTGTGGTGCCTCGTGCTGTTCCTATTGTTGAAGCAATGGCGGCGCTTGTAATTGCCGACTTTTTTTTACGGAATAAACTCAACACTAAATGAAAATAGCTTTACATTGGAAAATCCTGATTGGAATGGTCGCCGGACTAGTGTTCGGATTCCTGATGAAGAATATCGGGCAGTCGGGTCTTGTTGCCGATTGGATAAAACCATTCGGTTCCATTTTCATAAATCTGTTGAAAATGATTGCCGTTCCGCTGATTCTCGTCTCTCTGATCAACGGTTTAGCCGATTTAAAAGATATTTCAAAACTCTCAAAATTAGGTGGCCGTACCATTCTGCTGTACCTGTTTACCACCGTCTGCGCAGTATCGCTTGGGCTTGTTCTGGCAAATTTGGTAAGTCCGGGTAGCTTTATTAATGAAGAATCCCGTCAATCGTTATTGACGAATTTTGCAGGCGATGCGGCACAAAAGATCGAATTGGCAGAATCGGCAAAAAATCGAGGTCCGCTGCAACCATTGGTCGATATAGTACCGGAGAACGTATTTCTTTCGATGACCGACAACGCAAGTATGCTGCAGGTGATTTTGTTTGCTATCTTAATTGGAATTGGCCTGATATTAATCGATCCTGTAAAAGCGAAACCGGTAACCAGTTTTTTCAGAGGTTTTAACGATGTCATCCTCAAGATAATCGACATTATAATGATGGCGGCACCTATAGGGGTTTTTGCGTTAATGGCGGCACTGATGGTTGAGATTCCCGATTTCAGCACATTACACGCCCTTCTTATTTATGCACTGACAGTATCGGGAGGGCTATTGCTGATGATATTCGTTTTTTACCCGTCACTTGTTATGCTTATTGCCAAAGTGTCGCCACGACGTTTTTTTTCTGCGATAATGCCAGCCCAACTTTTAGCGTTTTCGACCAGTTCGAGCGCGGCTACGTTGCCTGTGACCATGGAGCGAGTAACAGAACACCTGGGCGTTGATGAAGAAGTTTCGAGTTTTGTTTTGCCTCTCGGTGCGACTGTAAATATGGACGGGACAAGTCTGTATCAGGCCGTTGCTGCTATTTTTATCGCGCAGGCAATGGGATTGGATCTCGACCTCGCCACTCAACTGATGATCATTGTCACTGCCACGTTAGCATCAATTGGATCGGCGGCCGTGCCAAGTGCCGGTATGGTGATGCTTGTGATAGTCCTGGGACAGGCGGGAATTCCTGAAGCCGGACTGGCGCTGGTTTTTGCAATCGACCGTCCGCTCGACATGATACGCACGATGGTCAACGTAACCAGTGATTCGGCTGTAGCGGCGATTGTCGCAAAATCAGTCGGCAAACTTCACGATCCGGTAGAAACCGAAACTTTAGGATAAAAATTTTGCCTGCAGCTCAGGTGTCGGCAATGGGCAGTTTTCCTGCTTTCCGTACCACTTATACCGGTTTCGGGCCACAAAATCATAAATAGGATTGCGCAGGAATGACGGAATGATCTTGAAGATCGTACTGATGCTGAAAAGTCCGCCAAGATTTTTAGCGATTTCAATCGCCGCAGAGGACTTATAATGATAGGCTACACCAGGTTCGTACAAGACGATGCTGTCGGTATATTGCGAATCGGCTCCAATATGACGCAGGATCTTCTGCCCAATATCCGATTGTAAGGAGGCAAATCTAAAAATATCTTTTTTATCTCGATCAATCACGTAACGCACCGACGCGTTGCATAGATTGCAGACGCCATCAAAAAGCACTATCTTTTTTCCTGCAGGAAGTTCATTTATTTCCATGGTTATTTTTTTGCTTCAACTAATTCCAGGTCGTCAACACTAACTTTAGAGGTGAACAGTCCGTAATTCACTGTGGCCTTATTTTTTTCAATATTGTCGATGCTGCCCACTGCCTTGCCGTCGGTCATGCGAACGCGGTCCCCAACTTTTAGCACCGGTCGCGGCTTCTCGACTTCGATTGCTTTCGTTTTCTTTTCTTTCTTCTCCTTCCGGATTTCCTCAACCTGCACTGTTACTTCCTTAAGGATTTCCCTCTTTTTCTGGTCCTTTATTTTGGTTTCTTTTGGAGTGGCTTTCTTGCGCTTCGAATTCTCTATCTCAACAACTCTTAGCAGCTCACCAATCAACTCTTTTTTGTTCTTGTTGTTAAAATATTTATCGGCCAGGTCTTCTAGCTTTTGTCCAAGGTAAATCGCCTTTTGGTTGCTGTCGTACAGTTCCTGGTAACTCTCCAGTTTTTGTTTTATTTTACCATTTATGGTCTCCAATTTTTTGCTTTCCTCGCGTGCGCGGATCTCTTCTTCCTTTAATGTTTGTGATGTTTTTTCCAATTTTGAACGCTCTTTCTGCAACGTCGCAATCGTTTTGTCGAACCTGACTTTGCCCACTTCGATTTTCTTTTTTGCGCGGTTGATCAGCCCGAACGGAATACCGTTCTTTTGAGCGACTTCGAATGTAAAGGAGCTTCCTGCCTGCCCGACGATCAGTTTATACAGCGGTTCAAGTGTCTTTTCATCAAAAAGCATGTTGCCGTTTGACGCGTGCGGCAGTTCGTTTGCCAGAATTTTGAGATTGGAATAGTGGGTGGTTATGATGCCAAAAGCTTCACGGTGATAAAATTCTTCCAGAAAGATTTCGGCAAGCGCACCGCCGAGTTCAGGGTCTGATCCTGTGCCGAACTCATCGATAAGGAACAGCGTTCGTGCGTTGCACTTCTTAAGAAAATAGTTCATGTTTTTCAGGCGGTAGCTGTAGGTACTAAGGTGATTTTCAATAGATTGGTTGTCTCCGATATCCGTTAAAATTCTGTCAAACAAGAACGTCTCACTACGCTCATGCACCGGGATCAGCATTCCGCTTTGCAGCATCAGTTGCAATAATCCAACGGTTTTAAGCGAGATCGTTTT
>CAZLWZ010000111.1:0-6309 GCA_964563275.1 uncultured Flavobacterium sp. | reverse complement strand
TCCTTTTAATGCAGTCAGGCCGGCCGGTGACAAGGTCGCTCTTGTCACATCGCGTTCCTACGACGAATATTCTGCTGCCGAGCTTGCCTCGCAACTGGACTTCAATCCGTTTTCGTTCCTGCATGTTTTAAATCCTGCTTATGTGAACCAGCAGAAAGTCGGACTCGAGAAACGATTCAAACTTGTGGCGCAGAAATATCACGATTTCAAGGCCGACGATATATTCGTAAAGGAACAGCAACCGGTTTTTTTTGTGTACAGAATTCAGTCGCGGACGCACATTTTTACCGGAATAATAGCTGCTACATCAATTGACGACTATCGAAATAATGTGATTAAAAAGCACGAGGACACGCTTCAGTACCGCGTCGAGTTGTTTAAAGATTACCTTCATCAAACAGGTTTCAATACCGAGCCGGTGCTTATTACCTACCCTGATAATCCGGCTATTTCGAACTGGATCAACAGCATAATGCAAACCACTGCGCTGTATGATTTTTCAACAACCAAACGCGAGAAGCATACGTTGTGGCGAATCGACTCTGCACAGGATATCGAATGGCTGCAGCAGCAGTTTGATGCAATGGGCGAACTTTATATTGCCGATGGCCACCACCGTTCAGCTTCAGCAGAACGTCTTTACGAGCAGGACAAAGCATCAGGAAATAAGAACCTGAACTATTTTATGAGCTTTCTTATCGCCGAGAGCAACATTAAGATCTATGAATACAACAGGATCATCAGGGACCTGAACGGACATTCGAAGCAGGAATTTCTAAGTTTACTTGGTGAACACTTCTGGATCAGGAATAAGGATCAGGAATTGTGGAAGCCGACAAAAAAACATGAATTCGGAATGTACCTTGACGGTGATTTTTATTCGCTCTTACTAAAAGATGGCTTTAGCTTTTCATCAGTGCTTGAAAGTCTGGATGCGCAGATTTTATTCAAAAAAGTGTTGGAGCCGATACTCGGGATTACCGATCTGCGCAGCGACGAGCGAATCGACTACATTCCCGGAAAACAGTCGATAATAACAATTAAGGAAGTCGTGGACGAAGGCGAATTTGAGGTCGGTTTCATGCTATACCCCGCCGATATTTCCGAAATAAAAGCATTGGCCGATAACAACCTGATCATGCCGCCGAAGAGCACGTATATCGATCCCAAATTTCGAAGTGGCCTCGTTATTTATGAATTACACGATTAATTATGTCAATACGTGAAAACCTGCTTTCAATCAAAGAATCGATCCCCGGCCGCGTCACACTGGTCGCCATCTCGAAAACCAAGCCCATCGAAGATCTGATGGAGGCTTATTCGGCCGGACAGAGGATTTTTGGCGAGAATAAAATCCAGGAAATGGCACAAAAGTGGGAACAAATGCCAAAGGATGTCTCATGGCATATGGTAGGACATGTGCAGAAAAACAAAGTGAAATACATGGCTCCGTTTGTAGATCTTGTGCACGGCGTCGACTCTCTTAAATTACTTCTGGAAATTGATAAGCACGCTTTAAAAAACAACCGGAAGATCGATTGCCTTCTGCAAGTGCACATTGCGCAGGAGGAAACCAAATTTGGTCTGGATGCAGACGAAATTGACGACCTTTTGGACTCGGCCGAATTTGCTGCGTTACAAAACATCCGCGTATGCGGACTAATGGGCATGGCAACATTTACCAATGATGAGCAGCAAATCGAAAACGAATTTCAGTCGCTTAAATCTCTTTTCGACCATCTTTCAGCCAGAGCGCACACGCACAACTTTGCACCTTCTGCACTATCGATGGGAATGTCGGGCGATTATAAAATTGCCATTCGTTGCGGAAGCACAATGGTACGCATCGGAAACAGTATTTTCGGCAATCGGGTTTCAACCTAATCAACAACATGATGCATACTTATTTCCCAAAATCATATAACCTTCCGCTTAAGGCTCTCTGATGTACGCAATACTTGACATAGAAACTACCGGGGGCCAGTTTAATGAAGAAGGCATTACCGAAATCGCTATTTATAAATTCGACGGTCATGAAATCGTCGACCAGTTTATCAGCCTGGTAAATCCCGAAATTCCAATACAGCCATTCGTCATTAAATTAACCGGAATCAACAATGCGATGCTGCGGACGGCGCCGAAGTTCTTTGAAGTCGCCAAACGCATTATAGAAATTACAACCGACTGCGTGCTTGTTGCACATAACGCCTCATTTGATTACAGAATTCTCCGTACCGAGTTCCGCCGCCTCGGGTACGACTTCCAGTCGCAGACAATATGTACGGTCGAGCTTGCGCAGAAACTGATTCCCGAACAACCATCGTATAGTTTGGGAAAACTCGTCCGCGCACTTGGGATTCCGATGGCCGACAGACATCGTGCCGGCGGCGACGCATTGGCAACGGTGAAACTCTTCAAAATGCTTCTGGACAAGGATTCGGAAAAATCAATTGTCAAAGAATTTATTAAAACCGAAGTGGAAAAAGGGCTCACGCCACGACTGCTGGACATTGTTGAGCAGTTGCCTTCGCGCACCGGAATATACTACATACACAACCAAAGTGGCGAGATCGTTTTCATTGGCAGAAGCAGGAATATTAAAAAGCGCGTCAACCAGCACTTTACAGGGACATCCGCAAAATGCAAGAAAATCCAGACGCTGGTCTATACGGTAACTTATGAGGAGACAGGCAGCGACCTGATAGCGCATCTGAAGGAGATTGAAGAAATAAATATCAACAAGCCAGCGCTAAACCGTTCGCCCGCGAGGGTTCCGATAGGCTGGGGATTGTCTATTTCAGATGACGAACGAGGTTATAAAAATATCAAACTTCAGAAGGGCAACCGCAGGAAATTATATATAACTTCATTCGGAACTTTCGCTGATGCGCAGCTGAAATTGGCGGAATATGGAAAGAAATACAATCTCTGCCAAAAACTCACCGGCCTGTACGACTCTGATACACACTGTTACCTTTTCACGCGAAATCAATGTGACGGCGCCTGCATCGGCAAAATTTCATCAGACGATTACAACCGCCGGGTGCACGAGCTGGTGAATGAACTTTCATTTGAAAATAAAAACCTGATATTAATCGACCGCGGGCGGAACATCAGGGAGAAAAGCGCCATACTGATCGAAAACGGTCGCTACATCGGCTATACCTTCTTTGACTTAAACTTCCAAATCACCAACTTTACAGTCCTACACAACATAGTAATTCCAACGCAGCAACACGTAAATATGCTGCCACTGATCCAGAGCTACCTGCATAAAAGTAAATCGGCCAAACTTCTTCATTTGTAAATTTAAAATACTACTTTTCAAATATGAAGCAGCAGAAGTCCCGGAATGAACTTATTAAACAGCGAATCAACATCATCATACATGGTGTCAATACGCCGGCCGGGAAACTTTTCGATGTCATTTTACTTGGCGTAATCCTGCTCAGTGTCCTGCTGGTAATGCTTGAAAGTGTTGAGCAGCTGGACAGAAAATACCACACGTTTTTGATCGTCTCCGAATGGATCATCACAATCGTTTTCTCGCTCGAGTACATACTCCGCATTTATTCCAGCCGCAAACCCTGGAAATATATTACGAGCTTCTACGGCATTATCGACCTGATTTCAATTTTGCCGATGTACCTGTCGTTTTTCATTGCAGGTTCCAAAATCCTTTCTGTTGTCCGGGCATTGCGGCTACTCCGCCTATTCAGGATTCTCAATTTAGTACAGTTTACCGGCCAGGCGTCGCAATTGCGACTGGCGATTAACGCAAGCCGAACGAAAATAATTGTGTTCATATATTTCGTGTTCATCATATCAATCCTCCTTGGTGCTGTTATGTATGCCGTCGAGGGCGCCGAGGGCGGGTTTACAAGCATTCCCATAAGCATCTATTGGTGTATCGTCACCCTGACAACCGTTGGGTATGGCGATATAACGCCGATTACGACTCTGGGAAAAATCATAGCTTCGTTTATTATGATATTAGGTTACGGAATAATTGCGGTGCCAACAGGAATCGTAACAGCCGAACTTGCAGGAAACCGAAAACCAAAAATTCTTCCCGACAGTTGCCAAAAATGCGGAACGCGCGACCACAGGATCACAGCCGAATTTTGCTATAAATGCGGAAATAATCTTGAGCCTAATGTGTAGCTGTTTCCCGGCGTTCGCTGCAACTCCTCACGCCTCAGCGGGATTTTGCAACGGCGCTCACAGTAGCTTCCGTTGGTCGCTCTTCAGCGCCGGCAAAATACACCGCTCGTCGCTGCGGGGTTTACGCTGCCGTCGGGGCTAGATAGATCACGTCAATGAAGTATCTTATAACAATCATAGGGCCTACTGCCATCGGAAAAACTGCGCTAAGCATTAAATTGGCGCAACAATACGATTGCGAAATAGTCTCAGCCGATTCGCGTCAGTTCTATAGGGAAATGACCATCGGCACGGCCGTTCCCGAACCGGATGAACTCGCCGCAGCAAAACATCATTTTATTCAACACAAATCCGTTTTTGAAGATTACAATGTTGGTGACTTTGAAAAAGACGCGGTTATAAAACTTAACCAGCTTTTTAAAGAGAACGATTATGCCATCCTGGTGGGCGGCTCAGGTCTGTACATCGACGCGGTGCTTAACGGCCTCGACAATTTTCCTGAAGTTTCGGATCAGGTACGGGAGTTGGTGCGGGCGAATTATCAAAAACACGGAATAGAATATCTGCAGCAGCAATTAGAAGAACTTGATAATAGCTATTTCGCACAGGTTAAGTCGGAAAACCCGCAGACATTGCTGAACCCGCAACGGCTGATGCGTTTTGTTGAAGTGTCGCTTGCCACAGGGCAACCTTATTCAACGTTTTTGAACCAACCTAAAGAGCCGCGTATTTTCTCGCCGATTATAATTGGCCTGCAAGCCGATCGTAATCTTCTGTATAGTCGGATTGACGATCGTGTTGACATCATGATGGGAAAAGGATTGATGGAGGAGGCAGAATCGCTATATTCCCAAAAACACCTAAATGCACTACAAACAGTGGGTTATCGGGAGCTATTCAGTTTTTTGGATAAGGAAATCAGCATTGAAACTGCAGTTTCGGAAATCAAGAAGAATTCGCGTCGATTCGCCAAGCGCCAGATGACATGGCTTAAGCGGTACGAGCACGCAAAATGGTTTCAGTACGACAGTGACCTTTCAGTCATCGTCGATCACATTACCAGCGTCAGCACCAAATGTTAGTTCTGGTTACAATACCTTTTTTAATTTTAGAAAATATGCCTTTAGCAGCCGATTTTAAATCAATTCACACATCGCATTTCACCGTTTGCTTTACCCAATGCATGCCAGACGGCTACTTAAAATATACGGAGCTATGCAATCTCCTTCAAATTACGGCTGCTAACCACGCTGATAAAGGCGGCATCAGTTTTACCGATATGCAGCAGGCAAATCAGGCATGGGTTCTCAGCCGTATGCGTATTGAAATCGACAAGATGCCAAAATGGCGCGATGAGATTTCAGTGACCACATGGATCATCAGCCTCGAAAATTCAAGGTCGGTGCGCGCACTTGAGGTTCATATCGGCGGCAAAAAAATTATCAGCTGTGAGACGTTGTGGGCGGTTTTTAACACCTTGTCAAGACGTCCTGAAGAATTAGCTCTGCCACATCAGCATTTTGAAAAGTACGGCACTCGGTTTGCCACATTGGAGCGCGTTTCGAAAATAACAAACAACGCCGACTTAAAGACGACGGGTCATCACCTTGTGGTTCTATCGGATCTCGATATAGTTGATCACGCAAACCACGTGAAATACCTGGAGTGGTGCCTGGACTGCGTTGAGCCGGCAAAGATAATGCAGCGCGAACTCATAGCAATTGACATGAACTTCTTGAAAGAACTTACACTTGGCGACGATGTAGCGATTAAAGCAAACGATTCCGGAGTGGCAACTGTATTTGCAATACAGAAGCAGGAAAAGAATTGCTTTCTGCTACGGCTTGAGTTTACGGCATAAAAAAGCCCCCGGATCTGGAGGCTTAATTTCTAGTGTTCTGCTTTGCTTTTCACGACCAGCCTGAAACCTTCACCGTGAATGTTCAGGATTTCCACTTCATCGTCGCGTTTTAGATATTTGCGGAGCTTGGCGATGTAAACGTCCATACTTCTTGATGTGAAATAATTGTCATCTCGCCAGATTTTCGTCAACGCGAGTTCACGAGGCATCAGATCGTTTTCGTGCAGTGTCAGCATTTTCAGCAATTCGTTTTAAAGGTGCTAAAACAGCTCTTGCAATAATCA
>CAZLWZ010000110.1:0-6332 GCA_964563275.1 uncultured Flavobacterium sp. | reverse complement strand
GACTGGATAAAAAAGGAAAAGACCAAAAGATCGCAGTATACGACTTAGGTGGTGGTACTTTCGATATTTCCATCCTGGAATTGGGTGATGGAGTATTCGAAGTTCTATCTACGAATGGAGATACGCACCTTGGTGGTGATGATTTCGATCAGGTAATCATCGATTGGCTGGCAGATGAGTTCAAGAACGAGGAAGGAATAGATTTACGTCTAGACCCGATGTCATTGCAACGTTTGAAAGAAGCTGCAGAGAAAGCTAAAATCGAACTTTCCTCATCGTCAGAAACAGAAATTAATTTACCATACGTAACCGCTACTGCATCGGGACCAAAGCACCTTGTGAAAAAACTTTCGCGTGCTAAATTTGAACAGCTTGCCGATAGTCTTGTGCGCCGGTCAATGGAACCTGTTGCCAAATCACTAAAAGATGCTGGTCTATCGAAATCCGATATTGACGAAGTAATCCTTGTAGGTGGTTCAACGCGAATCCCAAGAATCCAGGAAGAAGTTGAAAAATTCTTTGGTAAAAAACCTTCAAAAGGAGTAAACCCTGACGAGGTGGTGGCAATTGGTGCTGCAATCCAGGGTGGTGTTTTATCGGGTGATGTAAAAGATGTATTGCTTCTTGATGTGACTCCGCTATCACTTGGTATCGAAACTATGGGTGGTGTCATGACTAAACTGATCGAAGCCAATACTACAATTCCAACTAAAAAATCACAAATATTCTCAACTGCGGCCGATTCTCAGCCAAGTGTTGAAATCCACGTGTTGCAAGGGGAGCGTACTATGGCTGCCGATAACAAAACAATTGGCCGTTTCCACCTTGATGGAATCCCGCCGGCACCGCGAGGTGTTCCTCAGATCGAGGTCACCTTCGACATCGATGCGAACGGTATAATTAAAGTATCGGCGACTGATAAAGGAAGCGGTAAGTCACATGATATCCGTATCGAAGCTTCATCCGGCCTAACTCAGGAAGAAATCGACAGAATGCGTAAAGATGCTGAAGCGAACGCCGATGCCGATAGAAAAGCCAAAGAACGTATCGACAAACTGAACGAGGCAGACGGTATGATTTTCCAGACCGAGAGCCAGTTGAAAGAATTAGGTGATAAAATTTCAGCCGATCATAAAACTGCTCTTGAAGAGGCGTTGACTGAATTGAAATCGGCACATCAGAGCCAGGATCTGGATGCAGTCCAATCAGCCTTGGATAAGATAAACGCAGCCTGGAAAAATGCTACTGAAGCTATGTACGCACAAGGAGGCGCGCAGGGACAACCGCAGGATGCACAGCCACAGGCTGAATCAGAAGGCGATAATGTTCAGGATGTAGATTTCGAGGAAGTAAAATAATAGATTTCCCAATAACGAAAAACCGGCTATTTTTTTAGCCGGTTTTTTTATGCTTTGTACGGAAGATAGATATGGAAAATTGCACCTTCGCCTTCTTTCCCTTCAGCATAGATGCGCCCGCGGTGGCGCGTAATTATTTTTCTGCATAGGGCAAGGCCTAACCCCGTGCCTTCATATTTATCTTTTGAGTTGAGCCTGAAGAACACACCAAACATCCTGTCGGTGTAGGCCGTATCGAAGCCAATACCGTTATCCGAAATAATGATGTGAACTTCTTTCTTGCCCGCTTCGTTCGATTCAATTCCTGATGTTATGTCAATCCTCGGCGGCACATCGACTTTCGAAAACTTCAGGGCGTTATTGATCAGGTTGTAAAAAACCTGATGAAGCTGTAGTGCCACACCCGATACCCTCGGAAGTGCATCATAATTTATCTTTGCATCTTTTTGGATGATAATCAGTTCTAAATCATTTTCAACACCTTCCATAATCTTGTTCAAATCCACCATTTCAAATACAGGCTCGTTGACCGCAACGGTCGAGTAGGCAAGGACACCTTCGATCATCTTCGACATGCGTCCGGCGGCGAGTTCGATCTTGTGAAGATAGATCCGGCCTTTTTCTGAAAAATCTTCAGCAAGTTCCGAATTGAGAATATTGCTGAACATACCTATCTTACGCAGAGGTTCTTTCAGGTCGTGTGACGCCACATGTGCAAACTGTTGTAAATCTTCATTCGATCGCGCGAGTTCCTCGGTACGATCGGCAACAAGTTCCTTCATGTTGGTGCTGTATTGTTCGAGATCAGACTTCATCTGTGCAATTGCGTTGCCTAAAATATCATTACTGGTTCGCGGTTCCACTTGGACGCCGAAATTTCCTTTTCCGATTTCGGCTGCCGCGTTGGCGAGTTCACGATTGTTGCGAGCGATTTTAAGGATCGATACTCCCAGCCGCCCTATAGCGTCGTCCGTTTCAATGATCAGCTTTGGTTCGGTTTCACCATTGGCAATAGTTTCTGCGGCAATTCGCAATTCGCGCAGTGAACTACTCAACATAAACATGATATAAAATACGATCAGGAAGATTATTATCAGCCCAAAAATGAGAAATATGACAGTCTTGTTGCGTTCGTTGTAATGGTAGTTATAAAGACCGTCGATTCTTTGGTCGATCCTATCTTTTATTACCAGTTGTAACTTCCGTAACTGACGTTCGCCTTCATCTGAAACGTCCCACCACTCGGGCCCGGTATAGTTGCCGCCAAAATCAAAGGTAGTAAAAACGGAATGGATGTAATCCAGCGTAGGTTGAAGTGCGGTCGTTTTTCGGATACGGTTATACTGCTGAAGAACTTCGGGACCTGCCTTTGCCAACAATTCACCTTCATATGACTTGTATATATCATGTGTTCCTACCGTTCCAAATAAAGTCTCAATCATGTATTCCCTGGTGACAAGGACATTATACATGTTACTTCGGATGATACCCAGGTACGTGATCATCTCCGATAATATCTTCTGAGACATCAAGTCGTTGTACACCGAATCCAGATATGCAGTATTTGCAGGCGGAAGCGTGTTCAACGTGTTTAGCCGGAAAACGGTATTGCTGTAGTAGTGCATTACTTCGCTGGGATTGGCTTTGGCCGAATCAACGCGATTGCGGATATGCTGCAGTTCACCAAGCCGGGTAAAGTCTCTAAAGCCAACCAGTGATGGATCGCGATTTTCGATCAGCCTTTCTATAAAGGAATCGGTCTGCGGCCGTTGCAGCATTAACTCGCGATGTGCCGATTTGGTGATAACGTAATCGAATGAATACTTGCGCTCGTCCTGCATTGCATCAATCAATCCTGATATATCACCTGACGAGGCAACAAATTCTTTATAGTTACGGAATAATTCAAGCTTCTCGGTCTTGTCCTCGTATATTTGCCACGTTAAAAAAATAAGGAAACAAAACGGAATCAACGCGATCAGCATCAGTTTTGCGTGTAGAGGAAGCTTCCTGACGAGTTTATTCATAAAAGGTAGCGAAACTTTTAAATGTTCCTCAAACCGAAAATACAAATATTTCCGCGTAGTCTCTAAAAAACAGGTGCCTAAAACTTGTCCTGTAAAAAAGCTGTCAACTTTTGCTGGAAATCGGCCATAATCTGCGCATTCCAATTGCCGTGCCCGCCATTGCTGTATAAATAGAATTCATTATACACACCGGCATCAGTAAGTTTATCACGGAGGCGCGTCCCCTGAGAAACAGGGATTAGCGGATCCTGCCCGCCGTAGAACATAATCGTTGGCGGCGACTGGGCCGAAACGTGCGTCGCAGGACTCACTTCGATAAAAATCTCGGGATTCTGCTGGTAATTCGCGTTGCCGACCAATGCCAGCAGGCCGTACTGGAACATGGGGTTGCCCGTATAAACCGGATCTGTGAAATCGGTTGGGCCAACGATGCTGCACACCGCTTTGACCTCATGAGCCGGATCGTAGTGATAACTGTAAAGCAAAGAGAGGTGTGCGCCGGCACTTGCACCAATAAAAGCATACTCATTTGCGATACTATAATCGCTGGATTTTAAAAATGACACCAACGTCTCTATATCCTGGATTTGTTTCGGGAATCCCGGACTCTGCATCGTTCCCAGGCGGTAGTCCATATTGACAATCGCATGGTGCGGAAATTGCAATTTAAGAATAGGAATCACATAGCTAAAATCAGATCGCGACCCGCCGCTCCAGCCACCGCCATGAACGAGCACGAAGACTTTGGTTTCGCTGTTGCGCCCCTGTGGCAGGTAGACGTCCATTTTTTGTTCCGGATCCGAGCCATAAGATACGTTTAATATTTCCTGAGCGGGAAGTATCTGCCCGGTTGCCTCGTTATCAGCCTGGTTGCAGCCGCTGTTCAGCAGCAAAAGTATCATAGGGATAGTAGCTATTTTCATAGATTTTTTATGGTTTGTAGTATAACTGTCGCAGGTGCGAGAAAGTATATAATTTACATAAAATCTAAGAAAACATGATGTGATTTAACTGATTTTAACAGCCGCCGCAGCTAGTCGCTGACCTTTATTTCAAACATTTTATCCCAATTTTTTCCTGTCACGAACAGGGTGCCGGTCTTTCGGTTATAAGCGATGCCATTAAGTGCTTCAGCACGTTTGCTCCTTAGTTGCGGTCGCAACTCTTTCAGGTCCAAAACTGAAACAACCGATCCTGTGGCTGGATCTATCACGGCAACGGCGTCACGTTGCCAGATGTTACCATAAATTTTGCCATCGACAAACTCAAGTTCGTTGACGCTTTTGATCTTGTTGGCAGCCGAGTACACATTTACGTAACTGATCATCTTTTGTGTCGCGGGATCCATTTTCCATATCTTTTCGGTGCCGTCAGACCAATAGATGTTCGTTCCGTCGTTTGCCATTCCCCAACCTTCGATCTCGCGGTCATATTTAAAGGTCTTTTCGCGCTTCAAGTTATTCACGTCGTAAACAAAGCCAACACCGGACTGCCATGTAAGCTGAAATACTTTATCATTTATCATCGTAATTCCCTCGCCAAAATATTGTTGCTCCAGATCGACCTGCTTGTACACCTTACCGGTTTTGTAATCGATTTTCCTGATGTACGATGTGCCATGCTGGCCTGTACTTTCAAACAATGTGTCGCGGTAAAATTCGAGCCCCTGCGTAAAAGACGTCGAATCATGCGGATACGTATTGACGATTTTGTACGTCAGCAGCTTTGGCTGGATCGAGGAGCCGAGTTCAACACGCGAAGTAATCTCCTGGCCAACACTTTCGCCATCATAATACACTATTGCTTTCAGGTTTTGATAGCCGAGCTTCTGGTCCCTGAGCGCAAAATTCGCCGGTTGGGCCACGGCAACCGAACGAACTTTATTGTTGTTTACAAAATATATTATGCTGTCGATTTTTTTGTTGTGCGGGTTGAGCACACTCATCGATAACGTGTCGAGATTGGTGTACGACTTCCTGCGTGACGTCTCGTCAAAACTAAAATAACTTTCCGTAATTTTTTTTGAGTCGTCGCAGCCCAGCAGAACCGCATTTAAAAAAATGAAAGTGAATATGTTATAAAATTTCATGATAGGGTAGTAGGATTTAATCTAAGATATTAGCGGGAATTCCCACTTTTGAAGTTGCGAAAATACAAAATATATGTATATTTGCAACGGCAAGTCCTACACGACCAGCTCCTGCAGAATCCCCCAGGATGGGAACATAGCAAGGGTACGCGGTTGTAGCGGTGCGATGTAGGTCGCTTGCCATTTTTTTATTCCTGATTTTTGCATCTTCCTTCGGGAAGATTTTTTATTTTTAGGCTTTTTTAGGAGCTGTTCCTGCTATCCGTTGCAATCTTTTTTGTTGCTGTTATCTCCCTCAAAGAAGGAATGCCGGTAAGCAACAAAAAAGGATTTACACTACTATCAGGGCTGAGGCCATAGAATAATGAGATTAATTTACGAACTGCATAAAACAAAAATTCCAAATCACAAACCCCAAACTAACTCCTAACCCCTAACCCCTAAACCCTGTGCCCTAACCCCTAAACCCACCAATATGAAAACACTTTTAATTGCATTTTTGCTCACAGCAACCGCCACATTTGCACAAACCGACACCAAAGCGCAGTACGCCGAATTTATCAAGGAGTTTGAAACATACCGGGACAATCCGCTGGTTTCTTCCGAAAACAGTACAATCACGCCAGCGCCATGCGGCCAGTACTTGTTGAAGTACATGGTCACCGGACAGGGTTTTGACGAGGTGGTATCGGTGCCACCGCCGCGAAAATTATGCGCCGACCTGAACCGTTTTGACCGTAGCAAGAATCCGGATCCTAAATCGGATTGGGAATATGAAATCAAGCCGGTGGGCAATAGGTATTATGTGATCAGAGGCCAGAAAAAGGGCGGCACCGGTGTGCAGGAGTTTTATTACTA
>CAZLWZ010000109.1:0-6394 GCA_964563275.1 uncultured Flavobacterium sp. | reverse complement strand
GGAATTGTGAGTTTATTGTATGCCGCCTATATGTTCATGAACACCGGTGGAGGCATGCAGGATGTAAAAGCATTATCGATTTACGGGATACTGGGTCTCATATTTTTTATTGCCGGCATAAGTTTAGTACGAAATACAAAAGATGAAGCATAAATAGTAGTTTATATCCAATTTTTACGGCTCTATGAAGAGCCTTTTTTTATGCTTAAAAAATTCACATTGTGGGAATTGTTATAATATTGCGGATAAAAATATAAAACCATTGTGTTTTTCTCGGTCAAAAGCACTTTTTGATGTAAATTATATAATCGGCTTCAGGAAGTGTGTAACGTATCCGTCTCTTCTCTATTGTTACTTTGTATAAGCTAATTTAAAGAAGAGAAACTATGAAAACTATACAATATTTTTTAGCCGCTATGTTGTTCACGGTGAGTTATACATCCTCGGCACAGGCAACAGTAAATCCGGATCTGTCATTTGAAGCCCAGTCAATAATCGATGAAGGCGCTATCCACAACATCAGATATTACTACTACCCTAACCTACAGGCATATTTTGATACCGACACCGGCACTTATCTCTATATTAAAGGAAACGAATGGGTAGAAGCGAACAGAATCCCAAGCGGGCTGCGGGGCTACTCGCTATTAAACGGTCAGCGTGTAGCTATTACCGACTACTACGGCAACGAGCCATACAATGTGTTTGAGAGGCATCGTGAGATGTATCCAGCCAATTATGACGCCAGAAGACAACCACCTACAAAAGAAACTGAGGGTCTCGCATATAACTAACATAACACACTTTTAATTTGCCGGCTATACGCCGGCTTTTTTTTGACTTATTAACAATGTTGATAAGTATTGTAATTTATTTCCTACAATAAATTAAAAAACGTGTAGTTCATCGAGATTTTTTGTGACTAAGAAAACTTTTAGCTTATGTTTGAGAGAATTTTTTAACATTTTGTCTAATTAGTGTCGGCAACTGCTGCCGAATTATAAAGCAATATCATGAAAAATTTTACTCTTCTGCTTACTTTCCTCCTCGCCGTAAATGGCTATTCACAAGAAAGCCAGTCGCGATCGTTACAAATCGATCCAGATACACAATGCCAGATACGTTACAACTATTTTCCAAATCTTGAGGCATACTATGATATGAAGCGGGAAGTGTACATTTTCAATAATCGCGGACAGTGGGTTGAAGCCCACGATATACCAGCAGGCTATCGCGGCTACTCGCTCTACAATAAGATGAACGTTCCCATTACAGATTATGATGATGACGATATTCTTCAGTTTATTAAAGTACACCGAAAGAAATACCCGTACAATAATGGAAGAAAGTCTAAAGAAATGACTGCTTCAGTCGATTAATTGCAAAAACCAAATTGTTAAATTGCCGGATTTTAAATCCGGTTTTTTTATTTATCAGTACATTTGAAGCTACTGCAAATCATCTGAAATAATGTTAAATTTCCTTCGTGCTGCCTTTATACTTTTTTCCTACGCAGCCTTCGCACAACAACCTCAAAAACCCACTGCTGTTGACATTTATAATCAAATTCAAAAACTTAACTTTCTGGGATCCGTACTGTACATTGCGGCGCATCCCGACGACGAAAATACCCGCCTGATATCTTATATGGCCAACGAAAAGAAAGCCCGTACTGGTTACCTGTCGCTCACGCGTGGCGACGGCGGTCAAAATCTAATCGGGTCCGAATTAGGCGATTTGCTCGGTGTGATACGCACTCAGGAATTGCTGGAGGCGCGTAAAGTTGACGGCGGTGAACAATTTTTTAGTCGTGCAAACGACTTTGGATATTCAAAAAATCCGCATGAAACACTACGCGTCTGGGACCGTAATCAGGTGCTGAGCGATATGATTTTCGTAATAAGGAAATTTCGTCCTGATATTATCATAAACCGATTCGACCACCGCTCACCCGGGACGACGCACGGGCATCATACCTCATCCGCGATGCTTTCAATGGAAGCTTTTGAAAAATCCAGTCGGAACACCACCTACCCTGAACAATTTGATATAGTCACGCCGTGGCAGCCGAAACGGTTGTTTTTTAATACGTCTTACTGGTTCTATGGCGGAAGAGACAAATTTGATAAAGCTGACAAGTCAAAACTTCACCGGCTCCCGACAGGCGTGTACTACCCTTTGCTCGGCAAATCAAATCAGGAAATCGCCGCGCTAAGCCGGTCGCGACATCGCTCCCAGGGTTTCGGAGCCACGGGAACACGCGGAGAGGAACTCGAATACCTCGAACTCATAAAAGGGGCCGCCCCAAATAAACCTGAAAATATTTTCGAGGGCATCGATACTACCTGGAGCCGCGTAAAAGGCGGAGCCAAAATTGCCCAGGTCCTGACAGCAGTTGAAAAAAACTTTGATTTTACCAATCCGCAGGCAAGCATTCCCGAACTGCTTCGCGCCTATACAATGATCCAGGCACTGGAAGATCAACACTGGAAGAACATCAAATCGGGTGAAATAAAAGATGTTATTGCAGCCTGTGCCGGACTTTTCCTCGAGGCGGTAGCGAAACAACAGGATGCGACGCCGGGAAGCACGATTGAAATCGACATCGAAGCAATTAACCGAAGCGGACAGCCGTTTCTGCTGGAAAGCGTCGTTCTGCTTCCTGGAAATAGGACAATCACGAAGAACTTACCACTGCAAGACAACAAATCAGAATATTTTGCTACCGAACTGGCATTACCTGTCAACATTCCTTACACGCAGCCTTTTTGGTTGCAGGAGCCGGCGCAGCTTGGAATGTATCGTGTTAGCGATCTAAAAAATATCGGCGTGCCCGATATCATAAGGGAAGTAAAAATTTGCTTCAATCTTTCTATTTTAGGAAATACCCTGTCGTTCGAACGGGACGTGATTTATAAATATAATGATCCAGTGCTCGGTGAGGTCTACCGTCCGTTTGATATTTTTCCCGATGTGACACTGCAAATAGGACACAAGGTCGTAATATTTCCTTCCAGAGACTCTCAGAAAGTCCCGGTTACTGTCAAAGCTTTAAAGGACAATGTTGCGGGCAACTTAAGTCTGTCTCTACCCAAAGAATGGTCGGTCTCACCCGAAGCAGCAAATTTTTCGATCGCTAAAAAAGGCGGCGTAGAAATCGTAGAATTTACCGTGTCACCCTCACCAAATGCAGGCGAGGTTACAGCCAAAGCCAACGCGTCGGTCGGAAACAAAACGTTCGATCAGGAACAAATTACAATCGATTATCCGCACATCACCAAGCAGCAGGTTCTGAAACCAGCCGAATCAAAATTTATAAAACTCGATATAAAAACCGGCGATGAAAAGATAGCATACATTATGGGTGCCGGCGACGAAGTCAATAAAAGTTTGTCACAAATGGGCTATGAGGTGCAAACACTCGAACCGTGGCAAATTACAAAAGAAAAATTATCCGAATTTGATGTGGTTATCACCGGCATCCGCGCGTATAATGTGGTTCAGCAACTAGCCGACAAACAACAGTTGCTGCTCGATTTTGTCAAAGAAGGACATACCATGATTGTGCAGTACAACACGATGGGCGCTTTTGTCACCGATGATTTTTCTCCATATCCGTTACAAATCTCACGGGATCGGGTTACTGAGGAAGATGCGGAAGTAACCTTCCTGGCGCCAGATCATAAAGTGCTGAACTATCCAAATAAAATCACAAAAGCCGATTTTAAAAACTGGAAGCAGGAACAGGGGCTATACTATCCTGATAAATGGGATCCCGCATTTATGCCAATCCTGTCATCACATGATCAGGGTGAAAATCCAAAAAAAGGAGCGCTCCTTATAGCTAAATACGGAAAAGGAGTTTATATTTATACCGGTCTGAGCTTTTTCAGGGAGCTTCCTCAGGGCGTGTCAGGCGCCTTTCGCTTAATGGCTAATATGATATCCAGCAGCAACTAGCACATGACAGAGAAAAAAATCGTTTGGAAGAAAAGTTATACATGGCTGCTTTTAGCCAATGTACTGTATATCGTGCTATTTTACTTTTTAATGCAAATCTTCGCCTGAAATTATGCAGCAAATAGATTGGATCGTTCTGTCGGTAACTCTCTTATTCATCGTGTTCTATGGCGTCTATAAAACGCGGGGCAGTGAAAATGTAGAAGATTATATTTTAAACAATAATGAAACTCCCTGGTGGACCGTCGGCTTGTCGGTCATGGCGACGCAGGCGAGTGCAATAACGTTCTTATCGACGCCCGGCCAGGCTTATCACGACGGAATGGGCTTTGTACAGTTTTACTTCGGACTCCCAATTGCGATGGTCGTGATCAGCATCACGTTTATACCAATCTACCAGCGATTAAAGGTTTATACTGCTTACGAATATCTTGAGCAGCGATTTGATCTAAAAACACGGTCGCTCGCAGCGATGCTCTTCCTTATTCAACGCGGCCTGGGCACCGGCTTAACGATTTATGCGCCGTCGATTATCCTGTCGTCATTGCTTGGTTGGAATCTTACCATGCTGAATATTATAATTGGTATCCTGGTGGTGATCTATACTTTTTCGGGTGGAAACAAGGCCGTCAATGTGACGCAGAAACAGCAGATGTTTGTAATAATGTTTGGAATGTTTCTCACCTTTTTTCTGATCCTGCACTATTTGCCAAACGATATGACGATCACCAATGCGCTTCAGATTGCCGGTGCCAACGATAAGATGAATATCGTTGACTTTTCGTTCAATCCCGAAACGCGCTATACGTTCTGGAGCGGAATCACCGGCGGCTTTTTTCTTATGCTGTCGTATTTCGGTACCGATCAATCGCAGGTGGGACGATATCTCTCGGGGAAATCGGTACGGGAAAGCCAGATGGGTTTAATAATGAACGGTTTTTTAAAAGTTCCGATGCAGTTCTTCATCCTGCTTACCGGGGTAATGGTTTTTGTCTTTTTCCAATTCAACTCGGTTCCGCTGAATTTCAATCCAAACAATAAAATAGCGATCGAAAAATCGGAATATAAAACTCAGTATCACGAACTCGAGAAACGACTCGAGGTATTAAATGCCGAGAAGAAAGAGTTCAACCTGCTGTACATCGATCATTTAAAGCAGAACTACGATAATCCAATCCTTCGCAAACAGTTAATCACACTATCCGGTAAAGAACGTGACCTGCGCGATCAGGCAAAGGAGCTTATTGCAAAAGCCGATGCCAAGGCCGAAACAAATGATAAAGATTATGTCTTTATTCACTTCATTTTGAATTTTCTGCCAACAGGTCTCATTGGATTGCTATTGGCTGTAATATTATCGGCGGCGATGTCTTCAACGGCATCAGGATTGAGTGCGCTGGCTTCAACCACGTCAATCGACATCTATAAAAGAAATATCACGGCCGTTAAATCGGAAAAGCACTTTGTCAATGCGACCCGGTTTTTTACTTTAATGTGGGGCGTAATCGCTATCGGTTTTGCGTGTGTTGCGACATTGTTCGAAAATCTGATCCAACTCGTAAACATCATCGGCTCCTTGTTCTACGGAACCGTCCTGGGAATTTTTCTCGTCGGG
Source organism: uncultured Flavobacterium sp. (assembly GCA_964563275.1). GTDB lineage: Bacteria > Bacteroidota > Bacteroidia > Flavobacteriales > Flavobacteriaceae > Flavobacterium. The sequence goes on along the minus strand of CAZLWZ010000109.1, from coordinate 819 downwards.
TTTTACATAAAATATGTACAGGCAAAAGCAATTTTTATTGGAGCTGTTATAAGTCAGCTGGCCATATTTTATATCTACTACCTCGACGTGGTGAGTTTTCTTTGGCTGAATTTTATTGGTGCCGTTCTTACAATAATCCTGTCATTGATGCTTCAGGCAACGACGGGCAAAACTAAAAAGTTAACGACATAAAAAAAGGCGTCCCAATCGGAACGCCTTCAAATACAAAACATCTTTTATTTCCTGCTCCACTCGTTGATGCTGTCCTGGTTCATCTTTACGTAGTCGGCATTCTTTGCTTTTTCGGCAGCGGCCAACGAAATCTTCGCGGTCTCGATTGCTCCTTTCTTATCACCTAATTTCGCCTGAATCAGCGATTTTTGACGATAATAGTAAAATGGTTTTTGCTCACTAAGGTCAATTGCTTTGTTGACATATGTCAGCGCCTTATTCATATCACCATTTGACTGATAAAAATATTGTGCCGATGAAAAATAATCTGAAGCAGTCGGGCCGGCAAGTGCTTTTTCAATACTTGCCAGGGCAGCTTTATGTGTTGGCACATCAAAACGAACCGATGCGAGGGTTTTCTCCCACATAATCTCCAGGTGTGCAAAATTATTGTCAATGTTGTTGATGCCAATCGTGAAGGTCTCAACATTCCGGTTCAACATTTCCGGTTTTACATTTGTGGTAATTACGGCCTTTGACTTATCCCATTGTTCCGGAATACCCCAATTATTGGTATCCGAATAGAAAACTACTTCCCAATTATCAGCTTTCGGCGTCACAAATAGTGCATACTTTCCTTTCGGTAAC
>CAZLWZ010000108.1:0-6437 GCA_964563275.1 uncultured Flavobacterium sp. | reverse complement strand
TTCATAATGAATACCGCGCTGGGATTAGTAAAATCGCAATTATTAATAAATAATATCAATGACATCGACAATGCGTCGTATAGTGGAAACATTGTACTTGATAACTTTAATATTGGACGGTTTCTCGAGCGGACCGATGTCGGGATTGTAAGTCTTGATGTAGATGTTGACGGGAAAGGGATGAAAAAAAACAACCTGAACACGACGTTCTCCGGCGATATTTTCAAGCTGCGGTTTATGGACTACACGTACAGCAAAATTATCGCGAACGGCAACTTCAAGAATTCGATCTTTCAGGGGCAGTTATTCGTAAACGATCCAAACCTGTTCATGGATTTCGACGGAATGGTCAACCTGGATAAAAAAGACATCGTTTATGACTTCCATACCATCATCGACTATGCGAATCTTGGGAAGATGAACCTCGTCAAAAATGATTCGGTTTCAGTTTTTAAAGGTGAAGTCCAGATGAATATTAAAGGAAATTCGCTAAACGATCTGCACGGGGATATCTATATCGCCAGAACATCCTACCAGAACAAGAACGATATTTATTACTTTGATGATTTCAAAGTGTCGTCGTATTTTGATAACGAACGTACGCGTACAATCACGATCAATTCACCGGACATTATTCAAGGCCAGGTGGTAGGGCAGTTTGAATTTGGAGAACTTCGCAAAATGGTTGAGAATTCCCTCGGAAGTCTATACGCAAATTATTCGCCCAATAAGATTAAGTCTAATCAGTTCCTTCGCTTCAACTTCTCGATTTATAACAAGATCATTGAGATATTTTATCCCGAAATCGAAATTGGTACAAATACGATCGTGCGTGGAAATATCAACTCGGATAAAGGCGAATTCAGGTTCAATTTTAGTTCGCCTCAGATTACTGCATTCAAAAACTATTTTGACAACGTGAATGTGCAGATCGATAACAAGAACCCGTTGTACAACGCTTTTATGGAGATCGACAGCATCCGGACCAAATTTTATAAAGTATCCGATTTCAACCTGATCAACGTTACATTAAACGACACCTTGTTTGTTCGGTCTGAATTTAAAGGAGGTAACGAGGCGCAGGATTATTATAATCTGAACCTGTACCACACGATTGACGAAAACAGCCGAAGCGTGGTTGGCATCGACAAATCGGAACTGAAGTTCAAGGATTATCTTTGGCATCTGAACGAGCACGAGCAGGATGACAACCGGGTGGTGTTCGACAAGTCGTTGCAGAACTTTACAATTGAAACCATTGCATTGTCACATCAGGATCAAAGGATCGCATTAGAGGGTACTTTAAAAGGCAGGGCGAATAAAAACCTGAGTCTGCTTTTTGAAAATATTGACCTTAGCAAAATCACTCCCGAAATAGAACGATTTACGATTCACGGCACACTGGATGGCGAGGTGAGGGTAGAGCAGAGCAATGAGGTGTACCGTCCCACTTCGTCATTAAAAATTGCCTCGCTGAACGTTAACGATATCGCTTTGGGTGATCTTAATGTTGACGTGACTGGCGATGAGAATTTCAGCAAGTTTTATGTGAACTCGGTTTTGGATAACAAAAATGTCGAATCGTTTAAAGCCGCGGGTGAGTTTAGCGTCGAAGGCGGCCAGACCGCGATGAATATCGATTTGCGGTTTACCGATTTTAACCTGGGCACTTTAAACGGCCTTCTTGGCGGCGAGGCGATTTCTGATATAAAAGGTTTTGTTTCGGGTGCGGCAAGCCTTGGCGGAAATGTGAACGATCCTGAAATTAACGGAAGGCTGTTTGTCGATAATGCCGCGCTCACGGTACCATACCTGAACGTGGAGTATGAAATCGATCGCAGGTCAATCGTTGATTTGACGACGAATCAGTTTATAGTGCGAAGTACAGGCATCACCGATACAAAATATCTTACCAAAGGGCTGTTATCCGGGAGGATTCGCCATGATAAGTTTTCAGATTGGGAACTTGATATTAATATCAGTGCCGACCGATTGCTCGCGCTCGATACGCAGGATAGCGAAGATGCGGCCTACTACGGGACCGCTTTTATTAATGGCAACGCAATTATTACGGGACCAACCAACGCGCTTTTTATTAAAGTTAATGCTACATCGGGACGAGGGACGACTATAAAAATTCCGATTAGCAACACGGAAGCGGTAGGCAGCAATGGGTATATCCATTTCCTGAGTCCGCGTGAAAAATACAATCTTGAGCGTGGCATTGTCGAGGTTGACCGAAACTATCAGGGATTAGAACTTGAGTTCGATTTTGATATTACTCCTGAAGCGGAAGTTGAGGTGATCCTCGACCGAAGTTCGGGCCACGGAATGAAAGGCAAAGGCTTCGGATCGTTGCTGTTCAAAATCAACACTCTTGGCAAATTCAATATGTGGGGCGATTTCCAGGCTTACGAAGGAACCTATAATTTTAAATACGGAGGAATCATCGACAAGAGGTTTACAGTCAGAAAAGGCGGTTCAATAATATGGGAAGGTGATCCGATGCGTGCTGTCCTAAATCTTGAGGCTGTTTATACCACAACCGCTAATCCCGCGGTATTACTCGAAAATCCTTCGGTTAACAAGAAAGTCCCGGTTGAAGTTGTCATTGCCGTGAAAGGAAGCCTTACAAGTCCGGAACCCGATTTCGATATTAATTTCCCAACCGTTACATCGGTATTAAAGTCGGAGATACAATATAAACTCGACGATCGGGATACACGGCAAACGCAGGCGCTTTACCTGTTGTCATCGGGAGGTTTTCTCAGCCCGGAAGGAGTAAGCCAGTCGGATTTTGCCGGCAATCTTTTTGAACGGGCAAGTGGAATTTTCAGCGATATTTTTCAGGATGAGGACGGAAAGTTCAACGTTGGCCTTGATTATGTTTCTGCTGATCGACGTCCCGGGACGGAAGCCGATGGGCGGGTAGGTTTTACTGTATCGACACAAATTAATGAACGGATCGCGATAAACGGCAAGGTTGGTGTGCCCGTTGGAGGAATCAACGAATCAGCGATTGTTGGTGATGTTGAGGTGCAATATCGTGTCAATGAGGACGGAACCATGCATTTACGAGTGTTTAACCGTGAAAACGATATAAATTACATAGGGCAGGGGATTGGCTATACACAAGGACTTGGTATAACCTACGAGGTTGATTTTGATACTTTCAAAGAACTTGTGAATAAAATCTTCCGGAATACCACAATTACCACCGAGCAGGAATCGCAATACCTGATACCCGATTTCAGTATTGCGCCCGAATACATTCAGTTCCTTCCTGAAAAAGAGAAAAAAGAAGAATCGGTCAAGCCAAATCGCGAAGCAATCCCGGAGGAGTACTAGCACTACTATTTGTACCTTTTTCTGCTTTTATTGCCGATATTTTTTCCATCGGTAAAAAACTTATCAACGAAAACGTTTGAAAAATCAAAAGTTTATTAAATTATTAATGTAGCTGCGGCTAAACTGTATCGCGTTTGTTAATTTTACGAATTAATAGAAAATAAATGCTTAAAAGCGTAAATAAGGTTGGCGTTCTGACATCCGGCGGCGATTCTCCGGGAATGAACGCAGCCATTCGATCGGTAGTGCGTACATGCGCCTACCACAATATAGGATGTGTTGGCATCTATAGAGGTTATCAGGGGATGATTGAAGGGGATTTCAAGGAAATGGGTCCGCGTAGTGTCAATAATATTATAAATAAAGGCGGTACAATTTTAAAGTCGGCTCGTTCCAAAGAATTCCGCACGTCCGAAGGGCGGCAGCTTGCACATGAGCGCTTGGTGGCGGCGGGGGTCGATTCGCTTGTTGTTATCGGAGGCGATGGAAGCTTTACCGGTGCCGAGATTTTTAATCAGGAATTTGGTTTCCCTGTAATGGGTATTCCGGGAACAATAGATAACGATATTTTCGGCACAAGCCATACGTTGGGATACGATACGGCGCTGAATACGGTGGTTGAGGTGATCGATAAAATCCGGGATACGGCGAGTTCGCACAACCGGCTTTTCTTTGTTGAGGTTATGGGGCGCGACGCAGGACATATAGCACTGAATGCCGGTATTGGTGCAGGTGCCGAAGAAATACTGATCCCCGAGGAAGATCTCGGGCTTGACCGTCTTTTGGAGTCATTGCGAAAAAGCAAAGCTTCGGGGAAAGCATCGAGTATTGTCGTGATTGCCGAAGGTGATAAGATAGGAAAGAACGTATTTGAGCTTAAAGATTATGTCGAAGCAAACATGCCTGAATACGATGTTCGTGTTTCGGTCTTAGGACACATGCAACGCGGCGGGTCGCCCAGCTGTTTCGACCGTGTGCTTGCCAGCCGCTTTGGTGTGAAGGCGGTGGAATCACTTCTGGAAGGAAAATCGAATTATATGGTTGGTATTCTCGGCGATAAAATTACGCTGACACCATTGGAACAAGCCATTAAGGGGAATACAGTCATAGACCGAGAGTTGCTGCGGGTATCCGATATAATGTCGACGTAGCCATAAATTAATAGTTTAATAATCTCAAAAAAAATTGAAATGTCAAAAGTAAGATTAGGAATAAATGGTTTTGGAAGGATTGGACGAATTGTTCTGCGCGAAACCATCAAAAGAGATAATGTCGAAGTGGTTGCCATTAACGACCTTTTGGAAGTGGAACATCTGGCTTACCTGCTACAATACGATTCGGTACACGGCCGGTTTGACGGCACCGTAGAGGTTCGCGAAGGTAATTTGTACATTAATGACAAACTCGTACGGGTAACTGCCGAAAGAGATCCTTCAGTTTTGAAATGGGACGAGGCTGGAGTGGATGTCGTAGCCGAATGTACCGGAATTTTCACAACGCTGGAATCAGCAGAGGCACATGTACGAGGCGGCGCAAAGAAAGTCGTAATATCGGCACCTTCAGCCGATGCACCGATGTTCGTTATGGGCGTAAATCATACCAAAGCGACCGCTTCCGACACAATTGTGTCCAATGCATCCTGTACAACTAACTGCCTGGCACCGCTGGTACAAATTATAAACGATAATTTTGGGATCGTTGAAGGCCTTATGACGACGGTTCACGCTACGACAGCGACTCAGCTCACTGTCGATGGCCCTTCTAAGAAAGATTTCCGCGGCGGACGATCGGCGTTACTAAATATAATCCCAGCCTCTACCGGTGCTGCGAAGGCAGTCGGAAAAGTCATACCGGAACTTAAAGGAAAACTGACAGGTATGGCCATGCGCGTTCCTACGGCCGATGTCTCAGTAGTTGATTTAACCGTCAGAATTGAAAAGGAAGCGACCTACGAGCAGGTAATGGACGTGTTCAGAAGTGCATCTGAGGGAGCGTATAAAGGCGTTGTGGGGTTCACCGAAGACGATGTGGTGTCGCAGGATTTCGTGTCAGATCCACGCACATGTATTGTTGACGCAAAAGCCGGAATCGCCTTAAATTCAACATTTTTTAAATTTGTCGCGTGGTATGATAACGAGTATGGCTATTCAAGCAAACTGGTTGACCTTTGTCTTCACGTAGATGGCCTGAAGTAAACAACGGCAGAGCATTCGCCGGAAAGGATATTTTTGTAACTTCCGCAACGTAACAGGTACAGAAAGTTTATATGAAATTATTAGTAGATAGTGGCTCTACCAAAGCCGACTGGATTTCGCTTGACGACAGTGGAAAAGTTTTATTTACCTCACAAACACTTGGGCTGAATCCCGAGGTTTTGAACAAGCAGGAAGTCATCTCCCGCCTGAATGACAAATTCGATATTTCTCATAATAAGAAACAGGTGTCACACCTGTTTTTCTATGGCGCCGGCTGTGGCACCGACCGCATGCGCAACTTTCTTAGCGAGGTTTTTAAGGAATATTTTCCGAATGCTGAAATTTCTGTGCATGAAGACACCTATGCGGCAGTTTATGCTACAACGCCACGCAACACAAAGGCTATCGTAGCAATTCTGGGAACGGGCTCAAACTGCAGCTATTTCGACGGGGCGGTACTGCATCAGAAGGTTCAGTCGCTGGGATATATCGCTATGGATGACTGCAGCGGAAACCAATTCGGAAGGCATCTGCTCAGGGCGTATTTTTTTAATAAAATGCCAGATCATCTTGCGCGTAAATTTGAGCAGCAGTATGATCTCGATGCCGATGTAATAAAACATAATTTATATAAAGAACCGAATCCGAATGCGTATCTGGCGAAATTCGCGAAATTTCTGATCGAACATAAAGAGGAGGTGTTCTTCCGGAAGATCATATTTGAGTGCATGGAAGATTTCGTTGAGAATTATATTACGCAATTCGATAACTATCGAGAGGTTCCGGTACATTTCATCGGATCAATTGCTTTTTATCTAAAGGATGAACTAAAGATTGTTTTGGATAAGCACCAGATTGCATTAGGAAATGTGCTCCGGCGGCCAATCGATGGAT
>CAZLWZ010000107.1:0-6443 GCA_964563275.1 uncultured Flavobacterium sp. | reverse complement strand
AACGACGATGTCGAAATCGAAAAGAGCAACATCATCATGGTTGGCCAAACCGGGACAGGAAAAACAGTGGTCGCAAAGACCATTGCGAAGATGCTCGACGTGCCTCTGGCGATTGTCGATGCAACCGTTCTTACCGAAGCGGGTTACGTGGGCGAGGATGTGGAAAGTATCTTGACGCGCCTTCTGCAGGCGGCTGATTATGATGTTACCAAAGCTGAACGCGGTATTGTATTTATTGACGAAATAGATAAGATTGCGCGCAAGAGCGATAACCCGTCGATAACTCGTGACGTATCGGGCGAAGGCGTACAGCAGGCATTGCTGAAGCTTCTCGAAGGTACCGTTGTCAATGTTCCACCAAAAGGAGGAAGAAAACACCCCGATCAGAAATTTGTCGAGGTCAATACTCAGGATATATTGTTTATTGCCGGTGGCGCTTTTGACGGTATTGATAAAGTGATTTCCAAGCGATTGAACAGACAGGCGGTTGGTTACAGCACATCAAAAAATGCAGATAACATTGATAAAGACAACCTTCTGCAATATATAATACCGAAAGATATTAAAGACTTTGGTTTGATTCCCGAAATCATCGGAAGGCTTCCTGTGCTTACACACATGGACCCGCTCGACAAAGAGACGCTTCGGGCGATCTTAACCGAGCCAAAGAATGCTCTGATCAAACAGTACAAAAAGCTGTTTGCGATGGACGACGTCGAATTTACCATCACCGAGGGAGCACTCGATTTTATCGTATCAAAAGCGCTTGAATACAAACTTGGGGCGCGGGGTCTCCGTTCGCTATGCGAAGCGATCCTGACCGATGCGATGTATGACTTACCAAGTTCCGACGAAAAGATACTGAACATAGACGAGGAATATGCGAAGCACAGCCTTGGTAAAAACCTGCTTAAGCGACTGGAGCTGGCATCATAATCATAATAATATTAAAAGCAAAAAATCCCGGAAGTCCGGGATTTTTTATGTCTTTGGGTTCGGGAACCTTGATTTCAATCAGGCACCTTCTTCCCGGACCACACTTGTAGCGGCGCGGGCCGCATGAGGCTAACATCATCAACACCAACACCATCACCATCACCTTCATTTGCATCTACTGTAAATTCTTTAATTGTTCCAGATAATCTCGCTGGTTGGAAAGCCTCGGAATCTTATGCTGGCCTCCTAACTTGTCCCGCATCTTTAGCCAGTCGTAAAACAGCTTTGGACGCGCGACATTGATGATTAACGGATTCAATGTCATATTATTATAACGCTTGGCCTCATAATCGGAATTTAACGACTGAAGCGACTCATCTAATGCTTTCGTGAATTTTTCTATATCGTCGGGATTTTTTTTAAACTCGATCATCCACTCGTGCGCTCCTTTCTCTTTGCCGTCCATAAAAACCGGCGCGACCGTATAATCGACTACTTCGGCTTTTGTGGCAGAACATGCCTTTGCAAGGGCCATATCAGTGTTTTCAATCATCAGTTCTTCACCAAAAACGTTGATATGATGCTTGGTGCGGCCCGTGATTCTGATGCGATACGGACTCAGCGACACGAATCTCACCGTATCTCCGATTAAATATCGCCATAAGCCTGAATTGGTCGTAATGACCACCGCGTAATTTTTTTCCATTTCTACATCGGCCAGACGCAGCGCCTTTTGGTCAGGCGTTCCGAAAATATCCATCGGGATGAACTCGTAAAAAATGCCGTAATCAAGCATCAGCAGCAGATCGTTCGAATCATTCCGGTCCTGAATAGCAAAGAACCCTTCCGAGGCATTATATATTTCGTAGTACTTAAATTTCTGGTTCGGGATGATTTTCTGGTACTGCTCGCGGTATGGGTCAAAACTGACTCCGCCATGAAAATACACCTCAAGATTCGGCCAGATTTCCATAATGCTTTCTTTTCCCGTTTCTTCGAGCACCTTGTTCAGCAACACGAGCATCCACGATGGTACACCTGCAAAGCTGGTCACATTCTCGTTTATGGTCTCGTTGACAATTGCGGTCAGTTTTGTTTCCCATTGGCTCATCAGCGATACTTTATTGCTTGGTGTACTGCTGAACTCGGCCCAAATCGGCATGTTTTCGATCAGTATCGCCGACAGGTCTCCGAAATAAGAATTATTATCTTCATATATCTCCGAACTCCCGCCCAGGCGAAGGCTTTTCCCGATAAACAACCCCGAATCTTCGTTATTGTTCAAATACATGCACAGCAAATCTTTGCTTCCTTTATAATGACAGTCTTCAAGAGCCTCACCGCTAACGGGAATGAATTTGCTTTTGGCATTCGTGGTTCCGCTCGATTTTGCGAACCACTTTATATTGGTGGGCCAAAAAACGTTTTGCTCGCCACGGCGCGTTTGCTCAATAACGGGCTCCAGATCCTCATAAGTTGAAATCGGGACCCGCTCGCAGAAGGATTGATATGACCTTATCGACGAAAATTCATATTGTTTTCCAACTTTGGTGTTTTCTGCCGATTTTAAAAGGTTCAGCAACAGCTCTTCCTGAACCTCGTTCGGGTATTTTAGAAACAATTCGATCTGATGGATGCGTTGCTTCAGAACCCAGGAAGCAATCGAATTGATAATCGGTAGCGGCATTTGTTTTATCTTTACGCTAAAATAAGATTTTTTCAATGCAATACGACGGCGTTCTTACAAAAATGCAGACTGAATTCGGCACGCCAATCCAATACTATATAGTATTTGAAAGTAGTTTTCTGAATGTAAACCAGTTACTGGGCCACGAAATTTCAATAGCAGTAAACGGCTACCAATGTTTGAACTGCGTCAAAAAAAAGCGTCTTTTTCGCCAGGGATTTTGTTATGACTGTTTTTTCTCGAGCCCAGCCGTTGGCGACTGGATTATGCGTCCGGAACTGAGTACGGCACATCTTGGCATCGCCGACAGGGATTTGGATTACGAAACCAAGGCACAGCTGCAGCCGCACGTTGTATATTTGGCGCAATCTTGTGAAATAAAAGTTGGCGTCACCCGAAATACGCAAGTGCCAACGCGATGGATTGATCAGGGTGCGGAGAAGGCGATCGTGCTTGTCGAAGTGCCTAACCGCTGGCTCGCCGGAATCACCGAAGTAAAGCTAAAGGATTTGTTTGCCGATAAAATTAACTGGCGCAAAATGCTCGTAAACGATATCTGCGATGTTGATCTTATACAGGAGCGCCTGAAGCTCGAGGACCAGCTTCCGGATGAGGTAAGGGAATACTTTTATCCGGAGAAAGCGGATCTTTACGAATTTGAATATCCGGTGACCTTATACCCAAAAAAAGTAATCGGCCTGAATCTGACCAGGACTTCTTATTACAAAGGGAAATTAATCGGAATCAAAGGCCAATACCTGATGTTTGCCGACGGTACTGTTTTCAATGTTCGCGCTGCCGAGGGAACCGCCGTCACCATTACCGTTTAATTACTTTTTCTTGTTGAAAAGCCCGTTGAGGATGCTCTGTGCCTGATTCTTGATTTCTTGATTTTTATTTGGTGCTGCCGATGTGGTATCTTTAGGCGTGCCTTTTATAATATCCTGCAGCGCCGACGTTCCCTGGCGTATTAATTTATCTTTCTGATATTGAACTAGCTGGGTCGCGAGGTTTGTAACCGCCTGCTGCATGTCGGTCGATATTTTAGGATTCGAAAAGTTGCCGGTGACCAACGCGCTAATCGGAATGTTTTTGATTTTCGCTGCATCGGCAGGACCTAATTGTGCCAGCAGTTTATTGGCTTCGGTGCCGAGGTACTTGGCAGGAACGTCAAACTTCAGGTTGTAGTTCATGCTTTGGTCAAAGCCGTGCTGGCCGCCGATCGTAATTCCCACATCCTGGTATTTTAGTGCGATAGGTTTGACAACCACGGCTCCGTTATTAAAAGTCAATGCCGCGCGGAGGTCATTTAGGTTCACTTTATCCAGGTCGATGAATTTAAGTGCATCATCCAGTTTTGTCAGCATCGGCGAATTTTTCTCATTTATGGTCGTCGATAACAATTGTGCGGTAAGATTTCCTGCGATCGATTGCAGATCAGGAGTCATTTCGCGGCTGTCGAGGTTTCCGCTGAGTTTTATTGTTGAGTTGAGTTTACCGTTAACCACGCCTGCGATCGGGGCGATTTTTTCAAGCATTTCGAGCTGCGTAAATGTATCCTGAATATTTACCGAATTCAATCCGAGATCCATCACAAAAGTCGGAGTGGTGTTTTTTGTTGAAACCGTACCGCTTGCCAGAATTGAACCGCCGAAAATATCCGATTTAATATTCTGAAGATCGACCGCCTGATCCTTGATGACCATTCGTCCTGACACATTTTTTAATACAAGATTGTCGTATAACACCGTATTCGCACGTGCAGTGACGATGCAATCGAGGAAAGCCGGAATCTTTACTGCTTCTTTTTTGGCTGCACTGCCTTCTGCAGCAGGTTCGCTGCTCATGAAATCGGATACCGCAAACTGATTCGAATTCAGCGAAAAGTTGCCTTTTAGCTGCTGGTCTTTAAGCAGGAATCCGAAAAGATTGTCAAGCACGCCACTGACCTTCATGTCGGTACGGCCCGTACTTGCTGAAAGCTCCTTCAGATTAATGCGCGAGGTAGTAAAATCGACTTCAGCGCGATGGATGTTCAGCGGTTTATTGTCCTCACCCACATATTTAAAATCGGTTAAAGTCATCGTGCCCGCGTTGCGCATCTTATCGTATTGACTGTTTTCCACCGCCTGCATGTCGAACGCAGTTGAGATATTGGCGACCAGCATTCCCGAGAGCGGCGTGTCGAGGTTTATAGGATAGGCTTTTGACACATTGGCAAGGTTGATCGTGCCATCGAGTTTTGCATCGACTGCAGGATTTTCGGTAACATTTCGAATCTGGGCTCTGGCATTAAAGACATCCTGATCGATCCTAAATGAAAGTTTATCGAGGTTAACGTAGGTATCGTTTAGAATACCGGTTTCATTAATGATTTTTGTGTCGATAATAATATTTTGTACCGATTTTGGTAGATCGGCGTATTTAAATGAAGCATTGTTGGAAGCGATGGCAACATTGAACTTTGGCACAGTCGTATCGCTGTAGATCCCGTTCGCATTTCCTACAATAGTAAAATCACCAGATGTTTCTACGTTGTCAAGACTTCCCGAATATGCCGAGGGAATCAATCCGAGAAAGTTTTTAAAGGATGAAGTCGGTGTTTTGAATGTGAGATTATACTGCTGCCCGTTTTCGAGCATCTGGATCGAGCCATCGAAGGTCAGCGGCAGTTCGTTGATCATCGCCGTATTTTGCTTAAATGTATAGAGGCTGTTGACAAGGTCGATCCCGAGCACAGCATCCAGTTTCAACTTTACGTTATTCAGATAATTGGTCTTGTCCATATCCAGTGAAACAACGGCCGACGAATGCGTATCGAGGTCGAGCTTATCTGATGAGAAGTCGCCGGTTCCGGTATGGTCAAGGCTGTTGATGACCATTTTTACTTTCGATTTTTGGTCGTGGTATCGGAACATCATATTGTTGAGACTGTACTCCTTGATCTTAAGCATCAGCGGATCGGATTGTGACGAGGGTTTTTCGGTTTCATCCTTAATAGCAATGTCGAAGTTCCCGATGCCGTCTTCATTAAATATTATATTGACCAATCCATCCGATGTGGAAATTGCCTCGATGTTCATTCCCTCAGTTTTGTCTTTGAACAATTCTTTTATCGACATTCGGAGGTTTAATTCGCCTAAATAAACGAGTGTATCGCCTTCAAATGGTGCTTTATTAATTATTCGAAGACTATCGATCGTAACATTGGCGCGCGGAAAACTTTTAAACAGACTAAGATCGGCATCCGCAAAGGAAGCCGTCGCATCGATATTTTTATTGATGGTTTCGGTAATCATTTCCTTGATCTTATCTTCGAACAAGTACGGGATGCTTACAAGCGCAATCAAGACTATAAGAATAAAAATTCCCAGTCCTTTTAAAATATTCTTTAGCATGGTGTGGTTTTGTTTAGTACGGAGCAAAAAAAACTCCTGCAAAGAGATTATGCAGGAGTAAACTTAGCTTATTTTTTATAAAATGTTTGCAGAAGCAGCGACTTTATGATTACTTTAATTTATGGTGATTTCGTAAGGCAGTATCGCCTGAAGGCCATTATGTGTACTAAGCCTTCGGATCTGTTGCAATATTTGATAATTTTCAGCACCAATCTCGGACTTAATTATTTCTTCCTTCGCACTCCCGAACGGAAATGAGGCAAAAAGGTCACTTAAATTTTTGTCATATTCAGGATAATCCTGCGTTTTGTAGTCTTTAATTTTTGCCAGATCTGCCGCTGCTTTAATTGCGGCATCCATCCCGCCGATTTCATCTACCAGACCTAGTTTTTTTGCTTCGGCACCGGTCCACACACGTCCTT
>CAZLWZ010000106.1:0-6446 GCA_964563275.1 uncultured Flavobacterium sp. | reverse complement strand
ATTTCACCGATCGGATTCTTTTCTTTAAAAAGATCGAACTTCAATTTGTTGCCGATCACCGCGACTTTTTCGAAATTCACGATATCGTTGTGGTTGATGAACCTTCCTTCGGTAACCGTTGCGTTTTCGATATACTGATAATCGGTGTCGACTCCACGATATTGATAGTTGCCGGTTTCTTTTCCGTAAACGATAATCGCGCCCCAGCTATTGACCGATGCCGCTTTTTTGTCGAGCTGGTGACCGAACTTCTGAACCGAAATATCAAAGTCGCTATTGTGCATCTGCACTCGCCGCCCCGGATTCAGACCCTTATATTCCTTTGACGTAACGCCGCTCCAGACTTCAATAAGCCCGGCCGCGTCGCGTTCAAATTGTTTTTGAATTCCATTCTGCAAGCCGTTTCCGACACCGAGCAGAATCACCAAAATAAAAATTCCCGAAGCAACCGAGATGCCGGTCAGGAACGTCCGCAGTCGATTTTTTGAAATCGCCTGGAAAATTTCCTGCCATCGTTCGATATTAAACATACGGAACTGCTTTTTGCTGGATTACCTTCACGTCGTCTATTATTAACCCGTCCTTTAAGACGACGTTTCTTTTGCACATGGCTGCAATATCTGGCTCATGCGTTACAATCAGGATCGTTTTGCCTTCATCATTGATCCCCTGTATCAACTCCATCACTTCATAGGAAGTCTTTGTATCCAATGCACCTGTGGGCTCATCGGCAAGCAAAACTTTTGGGTGTGATGCGAGCGCACGGGCAATGGCGACACGCTGTTTCTGACCGCCTGAAAGTTCGTTCGGCAAGTGGTGAGAGTGCGACGCGAGGCCTACTTTCTCAAGATAACTCAGCGCAATCTCGTTTCGCTCTTTGCGTTTTATCCCCTGATAGTACAGCGGCATGGCGACATTGTCAAGTGCGCTTTTGTAATTGATAAGATTGAACGACTGGAACACAAATCCAAGGAATTGGTTCCGATATTTAGACGCTACTGTTTCATTGAGATTTTTGATCGCCAGTCCATCGAGGATATAGCTTCCTGAATCGGCTTCATCCAGAATACCCAATATATTTAACAAGGTTGATTTTCCTGACCCTGACGACCCCATGATCGCCACGAGTTCACCTTCTTTTACATTGAAGTTGATTCCTTTGAGAACATGTAACTTTGAGTTTCCTGTTTTATAGGACTTGTGAAGATCGGAAATTTGGATCATAGTGTACGGTGGGTGTCGAATGATGTTTTGCTAACACTTGAAATTTAACAGCGCCTGTAGGACGATTATAGCACAACAATGTTACAGGCTACTTCAACGAAATTTTCATCGTCTTTAGTACATTTGTTAAAATTTAAGCAGATGAAAATTATAATAGTGAGGGTGCTGACTTTACTGCTGGCCGTTGTGATTTCTTCTTGTTCATCGGTACAAAAAATACATTCACTAAAGCCCGAACCCGATGATGCTGCGCCTCTCGTGTATGAGAACTCAAATTCATTTATCAACATTCCGGTGTCGTTAAAGCTCAAGGACGTCGAAAACCAAACGAACAAGCTATTCACTGGTCTGATTTATGACGACCCAAAGATATCGGATGACGGCATGGAAATCAAGGTCTGGAAGCTTGCCCCCGTTGCGATTTCTAATGAAAAAGGCAAATTAAAGACTGTGCTTCCCTTAAAGGCACATATTAAATACAGGATCGGGACCGAAAAGCTGGGTGTTGCACTGTATGATGTAAGAGAGTTTAACCTTAGCGGTAAGGTGACACTCGAAAGCGACGTGGCATTGACGAACTGGAAGCTTTCAACCGCCACGACGTTAAAGTCGCTGGAGTGGAATGAAAGTCCGACGACCACCATACTCGGTAAACAAGTACCCATAACGTACGTCATCAATCCGGCGATGCGATTGTTCAGGTCGGACATCGAAAAAAGCATCGATAAAGCCATCGCATCTTCTATGGACTTTAAGCCGACGGTACTCGATGCGCTGCAGCAAATATGTGAGCCGTTTCAGATGAGCGAGGCGTATGAAAGTTGGCTTCGGGTAGTGCCGGCGGAGCTTTACACTACGGAAGCAAAATTGGTAAAAGATGTAATTTCGATGAATATGGGTTTAAAATGCCGGATCGAGACTATTATAGGTCATAAACCGGGAACGCAGTTCAGCAGAGAAAAAATGATCCTGAAACCTGTTAAAAAAATGCCCGACCACATTACTGCCAACATCGCGGCTGTTTCTACTTATGCGGATGCATCGGCAATTATTACCAAGAATTTCGCCGGTCAGGAGTTTGGCGAGGGCAGCAAAAAGGTAAAAGTCGGCAAAGTTTCGCTCTGGCACAAAAGCGGCAAAATGGTTATCGCTTTAGAACTTTCGGGAAGTGTCGACGGCACAGTTTACCTGACCGGCTATCCTCAGTATAACAGTACCACCAAGGAAATTTATTTTGACCAGCTTGATTATGCCCTCGATACAAAAGGCGTGCTTACACGCACCGCGAGTTGGCTGGCAAGCGGCTATATTCTAAATAAAATCCGCGAAAGCTGCCGGTATTCGATCGCTCCTAATCTGGCCGATGCCCGAAAAAACATGCTTGAATATCTGACGAATTATTCGCCGGTACCGGGCGTGTTCGTCAATGGCCGTATAGGTACTATTGAGTTTGAGAAAATACAACTTACCAATAAGGCAATAATTGCGTTTCTAAAAGTAGAAGGCGAAGTAAAAGTTGCTATTGACGGACTGAAGTAGTTACTTTCCCTGCCGCGCCTGTTTTCTGCTTTTATAGATGACGATTCCAATTACGCCAACCAGCAGGTACGGGATCACCATCAGGTAAACGATTCCGTCATTGACCGCTTCCGCCTGTAAACTATTTTCAGAGCCCTGTAAGGCAGCGCGGCACATCGCACATTGCGCAACCGAACGCACAGGCAGCAAAAGGGCAGTCAGCACCAAAAAAAGGATGCGTTTATTGGTGAAGATATTATTAATCATTTTAAACATAATAAGGGGAAATCATTAGGTAAACTACAACGCCTGAAACGGCAACGTACAGCCATAACGGATAGGTAATTCGTGCGATTTTTCGGTGTCGGTCAAACTTCTGCGCCAGTGCCCGTACATAAGTGATAAGCACCATTGGGATCACGGCTATCGATAAAAGGATGTGTGAAATAAGGATGAAGAAATACAAATAACGGATATTCCCCGTACCACCGAACGGTGTTGATTCGGCAGTCATGTGATAGGCTACATACATCAGCAGAAACAAAACGGACAGTGCTATGGCTGCAGTCATCAGGCGCTCGTGCAGCCTCTGGTTGCCTTTGCGGATGGCATTGACAGCAATGACCAGCACGACTGCGGTAACACCATTTATCGTCGCGTAAATTGGCGGCAGAAAGGTCAGCGGCTCCACGTCGAAGCCAAAATCTTTAAGTTTCACTGAAAATAGCAACGCAACGACCACCGGTATTATGACCGACACCGCGATGATTAATTTATTATACTTCCGGTCAACTGAGTTCTCCATAATTATTCGTTCAGCAATATTGCGATGTCCTGCTGAATGGCTTTTATACCTTCTTTTTCTATTCCGTCATAATACAAAATCGGGTTGCCATACTGATCCCTGCGGCTTCGGATGTTCCCGTTTTTATCAATCAGTGCGAATAACCCCGAATGTTCAAAGCCACCATTGACGTTCTGATTCTCGCCGGCATACATATTGAACCCGTTATTGGAGATGTCGTAAATATACTTTTTATCACCGGTTAGGAAATGCCAGGTCGAAGATTTTACACCTAACGATTCTGCATGATCTTTCAACACATCCACCGTATCGTTCTCGGGATCTATGGTAATCGAGGCAATGCCGAAGTTTGGGTTTCCAAAAAATTTGTTTTCCAACACCAACATATTTTCGTTCATTATGGGACAGATCGTCGGACACTTTGTAAAAAAGAATTCGAGCACATAGACCTTTCCTGCAAAATCATCGCTAGAAACTTTTTTATTGTGTTGGTTGACGAGCTCAAACTTTGGGGCCGGACCGATAGTTACCAATCCGCCAGTTTTATTACCACTTCCCGATACGATATCCAGGCGCTCGCCTTCTACGACACTTTTATCGTTCAGCCGGTCTACAATTTTTGGCACAGCCCAGATTCCAAACACCAGGATGACCAATGAAATTCCGATATATGATTTATTTTTAAGCATATCTAAATTTGCCTTTTAGAGGCATTGTTGTTTTTCTTTAATGCAGCGCGGTATTCGTATAAAATGACCTTAAAATCGTCCAGCATTTCGTTGCTGATTTCTGAAATATAAAAAGTGTTGTACCCTTCCTTATACTCGTCCTGATCTTTCCTACCGCGAAGGTTTCGTTCTTTATCTATTAAATACACATACGGTGTTCCGTAATCGCCGCCAAGTTTACCTTTCAGGTTAAGGTTCTGGTAAAACTCAGCTATTTCGGCCGGAGGTGCGAACAGAAACTTGTAATGAGAAACGTCGCTATAGATGGCGAATTGTGCAAGAATCGCTTCGGCTTCTTTTTCAGTTCCAATGGGACAAATATATACGAACTGCAGATCGTCAAAACTATGATACCGCTGATATACTTTCAGGTTTAGGTTAAACAGGTTGCTGCGGTTCTCAACGATATCTTCGCCCGGAAACCCTAAAACAGTGATTTTGTCGGTAAGTGATACAGCATCGCCTGAAAGGGATTGCCATTGCCCGAACTCAGGCACCGCGGGGGTCAGCACCGGTAATTTCGTAAAGCTGTTAACTCCGGAAGCAAAGAAAAGGTACGCGACAATAGGCAGTACAAAGAGAACAAAAAGTACGAAATATTTTTTCATCGGGAGTTGCGGAATGTCAGGTGCAAAAATAAAAAAAGACGGTCTGAAAACCGCCTCTTTTATGAATTAATATAGTATTAAAAGTTCCATTTGATCGTGGATGTTTTAAAGACCTCGTAGACATAATCGCCTTCGACAAGTAATATGAACAGCAGGTATATTACCAGGAATACCACCGAAGAAACAACAGCCCAGCGCAAGCTGCCTTTTTCGCCTTCCATGTGCATAAATGCCCATACAATATAATATGCTTTTACCAGTGTCAGAATGATAAAAATCCAGTTAAGCAGGCTCATGCTCATGAAATTTACGCTATAAAGCGAGTCCGGCTTAACAATACCCAATGCAACTTCGACGATAGTTATTACCGAAAGGTAAATAAAGACCATCCATATCCTCTTTGTATTCGAAACGTGCTCGTGTGCGTGTGCCATAATTGCTACTGTTGAATGTAATTATTAAACCAGGTAAAAGAAGGTAAATACAAATACCCATACAAGATCCACAAAGTGCCAGTACAGACCTACTTTTTCGACCATTTCATAGCTTCTGCGTTTTTCGTAAGTCCCAAGAATTACATTAAAGAAAATAATGATATTGATGAGGACTCCCGTAAATACGTGGAACCCGTGAAATCCTGTAATAAAGAAAAAGAAATCAGCAAAGAGCTTGCTACCATATTCATTGCGGATCAGATTTGCACCTTCAACAACATATAAAGCATTGCCCATCATTGCTTCCGATGCTTGCCGCGTAAGAACGGTTTTGTGTTTATGCTTGGTAAGTGTTTTATCGATATTTGCATTTGAATTTCCACCTGCTGCATTCTCGTTATGCACTATTTCCGTACGGACACGCAGATTAGGATTAGCTAAAAAGCCAGCCTGCACCTGCTCTACCGTATAGGTCGGCAGCGTGGTTTCGTTCATAAACCAAACGCCCTTGCTACGATCAAGCTGCTCACGGGCAACGGGTACATTTGCTGCGAAATCAGCCAGCGCGACACGCTCACCTTTGTCATTTACAAATTGCAAGAGACTACCACCCTGCGTTTCGATAGCACCGTATTCACCTTTTATAAAGTTTTTCCATTCCCAGGCCTGCGACCCAAGGAATATCAATCCGCCGATAATGGTCAGGAACATGTAAAAAGCAACCTTTTTCTGCTTCATCTGATGCCCTGCATCAACCGCCAAAACCATTGTGACAGATGAGAAAATCAGAATAAACGTCATCAATGCGACATAGTACATCGGTGCGTTCACACCGTGCAAAAACGGAAAGTGGGTAAAGACCTCATCGGCGATAGGCCAGGTCTCAATAAATTTATAGCGCGAAAAACCATATGCCGCAAGAAATCCCGAGAAAGTCAGCGCATCCGACACGATAAAAAACCACATCATCAGCTTACCATAACTGGCCCCCATCGGCTCATTTCCGCCGCCCCATACTTTTTCTCCACTATTCGTTTTAGTAACTGTCGCTTCCATAAAAAGTTATTCGTTAAAAAGTCCCCAAATTTACGGTTTTTTATTATTTAAAGAAATATAAAAATAAAAACAA
>CAZLWZ010000105.1:0-6459 GCA_964563275.1 uncultured Flavobacterium sp. | reverse complement strand
GACAATACTTTTTCATACGCTTTTCTGGGGCTTCCTCTAAATCGGACTTCACCGCACAGAACATACCCGAGCTTCTCAAAAATTGTCATCATGGCGATGTTATCAAAGTTAGTATCTGCTCTAATGCTGAATATTTTATAACTCAGTGCAAGTTCTTCAATATGCCGAAGCATCATTTTCGCTAAACCTTGTCCCAGATATGATTCTGAAATAGCTACCCTGTGAAAAACGATAAAATCTCCATCTGTGAGCCATTCCCCTTTAATATTGGCATATTCAGGTTCATCATTGATCAGTACCGCTGCATATCCGACAATGGTGTCTCCATCGGTCAGGACATATCCTGTACCATTGCCGATATCTTTTTGTACGACGTCTAAATTTGGATAACCATCCTGCCATTGATCACTTCCATCCAGTTTTCTGCGTACTATGGCTGCTTGCAGGATATTCCATATTGGAGTAGTTTCGGAAACTGTGGCTTTTCTGAATTTATAGTCCATAATCAATGATGAAGATACACATTATTTCGGGAGAATTACTTTTCGCATTGTTTGATTCCGTCATTGATCGCATTAAATACTGCGTGGTCATTAGCAAATACTTTTTTAAATACTTCGTTCGCTGCACTGAAATACTCTTTGGCAAGTATTTTATCGGTCTGGAGGTAAATTCTTCCCAGATAAAAATTCAGGTTGCCGGTAACTTTATCGTTGTCTTTAAATTTGATGAACTGTGATTTGTAAAAATCGGTCAGGTCGTTGGCTTTCCCGTTACTGATATAGATCTTTTCAAGGTCATTATAAATTGTAGGGTTTGCAGGCGCTAAATTGAAAAACGTATTTGTAGTTTCTATTGCTTTTTTGTTATCTGTCTTGACGTATAAGTTCAGAAGTGGCTCAATGTTGTAATAGTTTTCGGGGTTGATTTTGTCAGCTGTTTCGTAATATGTGATGGCGTTTTCTTTGTCGTCGAGTTCTGTGTAAATCTGTCCGACCATCCGTGCGGCATCACTTTTATAATTTGTGTCTTCGTATAGGTCAAGCGCTTTTTTGGCGTGTGGTAACGCATTTTTCCTGTCGTCGGTAAAAAGATACGCATAGGCCAGATTGTAATGAGAAGTGGCATAATTTGTATTTATTTCGATCGATTTAAGGAAATGGGATATGCTTTCACTTATTTTTTCCTGCGCCAGGTTCACGTAGCCCAAAACATAATGCGATAAATAGTCGGCGCAATCTCCATCTACGGCTTTTTGATAATTGGTTTGCATCAGCTCAAATTGCTCTTTGTTGTTTTTCAACCAGTTGTCGCCATATCGGAGGTGAGCGTCGTAATAGTAATCGCCAAGGCCTTTGTACAGTTTGCAGTTTGTCGGATCGATCCTGATAAGCCTTGTAAGGATGCTGTCCACCTGAAACATTTGCATACTATATGCGCCGTCCCGTCCTCTATAATCCAAAATATCTTCGTTTATATTGATGTCGGTCAGAGCAAACATCTGGTGCATTATACTTGTTACAAAATAATTCAGCAAAATATCTTCTTTGAGTAAAACAATATCGGGTTTGTCATTGGTGGGGTCATAACTGTCAAGCAGTGTGAATGCAGTTTCAAATTTCTTATCGGCAATAAGCTCGTTTGCTCTTTTAATTGTTTCTGATTGGGTTTGTCCTATCACCGGAAGTGAAAGAAGTGTTAGAAACAGTGTAAATATTTTTCTCATTGCGTGTATAATTACGGGGATCTATAACTGCCGGTACCTGCCGTTTACCCGAATGCCAATTTATAACATTTATTTGATTCACCTGAAGTGCCTGAATACGACTGAAAATTCCTTTACGCTCATATTGGGATGAGTGTATATAGATGCCACGTCACAGTCGGCTTTCGTAAGTTTTAATCAGTAATACTTATCTTGCGGAATATATCCGGCTTTCGGGGCTATTGTTTCACCCCGCAACGGTTATGCGGTAATTTTGATAAATGGACAGACCGAAGATTATAATCCCGAAAACTATTACTGATAAGGCACTGGAAATTTTAACTTTCGTGTTGATCATTGGTTCGGCAGTTTTAATCGGAATATACTTTTCTGAACTTCCGGAAAAACTTCCGATTCATTTCAATTGGCCTTCAAAAGAGAATGACGGATCCGGGTCCAAAGATTTACTTTGGATAAGCCCGATAATTTGTGGTATTATCGGAATTGGCATATATAAGTTGACTCAGTATCCCTGGATTTTGAATTATCCGGTAGAGATCCACGAAAAGAATGCAGAATATAATTACAGGCAAGCGACAACGATGTTGCGACTTTCAAATCTTCTTATCGGATTTTTGTGCTTGTCAGTTTCCTCAATGTCGGTTTTAGACGGACTAGGAATCGAAAACAGCCTTGATAAATATGTAGCACCACTATTGCCAATTTTACTAATCGGTCTTCCGTTGGTGTACGGGTTGAAGATCTTACTGAATAAAAAGCACTGACTGCAGGTCCGATTGGCACTTAACTACTTTCAATTATAGATTTGTAAAAACGCCGCATCGTTCAGCCGCAGCTTATTGTATAATGAGTTTTGCAGTATAGGAGGCTTCGTCGCTATAAACCTTTACCACATAATTTCCGGCTGATAAATCTTGCACATCGATGTTCTTGGATCCGGCATGGATCACACTTTTAATAAGACGGCCGCTTATGTCAAATAGTCGACTTTATGTACTTCGTCAATGGATAGGTTAACAGAAGTTGTGGCGGGATTGGGATATAAGGTTATGTCAGCGTCCTTTCCAAAGTCACCCGTCGATAACGTCTGGATCGAGGTAGTTTCGATATTAGTTACTATCGGAAAATTGTAATCAAAATATATATTAGCCAGATTGCTAAATGTATCACCTATCTGAAGGTAATGGTGCAGCTTGATCTTAAAAGCAACACCATGTCGAAGTTCGCTCGGCGCAGACGGCAAATCAATATTTTCGAATATGAACTCGGCTTTATTTCCTGTAATCTTGGTATAGAAATTATGGCTTGCGTCTAATGGAACAAGAGTAGAAATGTCGAACTTCTCAGCGTCGATCAAATCCTTTACAACAATATTTGTAGCCCCGGCGGTTCCTGTGTTCTCAAATCTGATGATATAATGGACATATTGGCCAATCATCTCACCGCTTACGACTGCTCCTTCAATGCAGGTTTTATTATTTTCATGAAAATTTATTTATATGGAGCGAAGATATTTAAAATTGCTGAACAACGTATTCCCGAACTACCACATCGCGCTATCATTGCCGGTCAGAGTTCGGCATTATACAGTATAACACGGTCTGCAAGTCTGGCTTTCGAAGTGCACGAATGTTACTTACTACAAAAAAAGCAGCAAAACCAAATATAATCTATAAACGTTTCTCCGATATTTTAGTAATGACTCCATTACCTGCTAAAATATCTCCTTGATAAAATTCAAAGTCAAGGCCTTCATAAATGCGGCTGTTGAATTCTGCTGATGACGGTAATGAGATGTGGGCACTAACCCTGTCTCCGGGAAATACAAGATCGGTATCAATGAAATTTTGTAGCCCAAACACACGTTCAGAATCAGATGCGAACTTAATAGCCGCACGATGTCCTGAAGAAACAGGCGTTGAGAGTCCGCCTTCCTGTTCGGGCAGATACGTTAAAATGGCAGTGAACCGGAAGCGCGATTTCATTTGTCGAATTTAGCAATATTTGAAGGATATTATGCTTTTATCGTACATTCATTTGTTTTAGCAGTAACCAAGTTAATAACGGCCGGCAACTACTATAAATAAAAATGAACTATTACATCAGCCCCAAAAACCTTCGGTTTCCCTAAAGTTGACATAATACCGCGGGATTTCAGTTTAGAATGTTTATTTTAGAGAAATTTAAATTTACAATTATGAACATTACGCTTAAACAAGCGCGGCAAATTTTGGATGCCGCATTAGATTACAGTACTGAAAAAAACTTAAAGATGAATATCACTATAGTCGATTCAGGCGCTAATTTGGTTGCATTTGCGCGCATGGACGGAGCATGGCTGGGTTCAGCAGATATAAGTCAGAAAAAAGCCAAAACGGCTATGTTTTTCCAAATGGATACTAAGACTATTAGTCCGCTTGTTCAGCCAGGCCAGCCATTATATGCAATTGAACATTCAAACCAGGGACTGATAACATTTCCCGGAGGAGTTGTGTTAAAGGACGAAACCGGTACTATTATAGGAGCAATCGGTGTGTCGGGTGGTTCTGTTGATGAAGATCACAGTGTGGCGGAAGCGGGCGCGAAGGCTCTGAAATAGCAAGAAATATTCTTTTACAAGAAAGCAGCCATCAGTGCTGCTTTTTTTATTTAATTTAAGGACGCTCCCTCAGTCGGATGCGGCTTAAATCGTCGTCATGTGCACTATAATTATCCTTAAGGACTAACCTCTTAAGTCTATTGCCATTTAAATTCTCCCCTCACTTCATTCATGAAATCTATATTCCTGACAGGTATTTCGTCGCCGCTTCTTCAAGGTGCTTAGGAATTATGATACATAGAGAAAGAAGGCTACCAATTACTTTCCGTAACGTGAAGACAATGTCCGGAGTTGTGGTGGCTGCGACATTTTGAGGAACAGCCAACCGGCTGGCCTTTGTTTTTAAAGTTTTTCTCGGAAGTTAATTGTGAAGTTATAAGCCGTTTAACGCATCTTTTTGTGTTTAATCGATTACGCGCGCGTATGTTAATATTTTATTAAAATATGTATTATCATTGCCGCTCGCAGGCAATACCACTTCAGCGGCGATCGGTTACAAGTTTCAGAAATTCTCAGTATATGATTAATATTAAGATCGTTAAGATCAGCCTCGTGCTAATTTTCGGCGCCATGGTGGACGGCCCGTTGCGTAGTCAATCTCTTTTTGCGTGGTCAGAAGGGCAGAATACTGTTTATGTATGCATGAGCAAAGGCGCGACCCGATACCACCTGAACAAAGAGTGCCACGGACTTAAGAGGTGTAAACACAAAATCGAAAGTACAACGGTGAAGAAAGCCGTAGGTAAGGGGCTGACCCTGTGCAAATTCGAGGATTAATTCACGTACGATGAAAAAGTTTTTTCTCTTACTATGGATCGGTTTTTCATTTTCATGGATGGCTGCGATGGAAACACTACCACCAAGTGCGACGATTTCCATTAATAATACAGTAATCTGTCAGGGTTCCGGGGGTACACAAGTCACGCTGACCGGAAGTAGCGGGGTTGCGCCTTATACATTTACGTACACAATTAATGGAAGCCCCCAAACCATCACCACAGCAGGGACGAACAGTTCAATAAATATCCCGGTCAGCACTGCAATTTCGGGAAACTTTACCTATGCATTGGTTAATGTAACCGATTCTGATGATCCGCCTGTTACAAGCAGTGTTAGCAGTTCCGTCTCAGTTCTGATCAAGCCAAGGCCCGATGCGACACTGAATGGTACGGGGTCGGGGAGTATTTTTAACGGGACACCGGTTTTTCGAGTTTGTAACAACGTCGTTTCCTCTTTTAGTTTCACTAATGGGTCAACTACTTTAGGTATTAACGATACTTATACCATTGATTGGGGCGACTCCAGTCCGAATTTTGTTTCGACTTCTTTCGACAGCATGCTTACCCATACATACCAGGTGGGTCTGTGGAATCTAACCTTTACAATCACGGGCAATAATGGATGTTCTACAACACGGTCATATATTGTCTTTGTCGGATCCAATCCCGCCGTGTCGCTGGGAAATCCCGGCAACACTGACATTTGTATTTCGACGGCGCTAACTTTTCCTATCACCGGGACCGCGAATAACCCGCCAGGAACAACCTATACTGTAACCTTTAATGATGGTTCAGCACCAATTGTTTTCAATCATCCACCGCCGTCTTCTGTCACACACACTTTCTTGGGTTCATCTTGCGGCACGACAAGCTCAGATGGTAGTAACTCTTATCCGAACTCATTTTTCGCCAACATTGTTGCCAGTAATCCCTGTAGTATTTCATCGGTAGGCGTTGTGCCAATTTACGTTTCTACACCGCCGCTTACCGATTTTACAATGGCAGACGATGTTTCCTGCACAAACGTACCAACCTGTTTTACAAATACTTCTATCGCGAGCGAGAATTATGGAGCGGGAACTTCCTGTGATACTACGCCAAACATTGTATGGTCAATCTCACCGAATACCGGTTTTACATTAAGTAGCGGAACCCTAGGAAATGATTTTAACTCGACGGATTATAACTTATGGCAGACAGGCTCAAACGTTATTTGTCCGATTTTTACACAGGCTGGTACTTACACAATCACCTTAAAAGCAGGGAACCGTTGCGGAATCGATTTAATATCGAAAACAATCTGCATCGAATCCCCGATAACCCCACAATTTACACTATCTCAAACCAACGGCTGC
>CAZLWZ010000104.1:0-6553 GCA_964563275.1 uncultured Flavobacterium sp. | reverse complement strand
GGATTTCGGCCTGCAGGTGGAGAAAGATCTGATCGCAATCGCCGAAAAACTCGGTTCCAGAGGTAAAATTTATTATCAAAATGAGGCACTGGGAACAGCACATGCCATTATGTGCGCCAAGGATTCAATGGACGGCCCTATTGTTGTTGCGTACGCAGACACACTATTTCGTGCCGATTTTACGTTAGATACATCGGCAGACAGCGTAATTTGGGTTAAGCAGGTCGATGACCCGTCGGCGTTTGGTGTGGTGCAATTGGATCAAAACAATCAGATTATCGATTTTGTAGAAAAGCCGAAGGAATTCGTTTCCGATCTTGCAATCATCGGAATATATTATTTCAAATCGGGCGAGACGCTGCGTGATGAACTGCAGTATTTGCTCGATAATGACATAGTCAAAGGAGGCGAATACCAATTAACCGACGGTCTCGAGAACATGAAGACAAAAGGGTTAAAATTTGTCCCGGGAAAAGTAGAGGAGTGGATGGACTGCGGAAACAAGAACGTCACCGTCGAAACGAATTCGCGAATGCTGAACTTTCTGCTTGCCGATGGAGAAGCACTTGTTGCAGATGATATCACAAATGAAGGATCGACAATAATCGAACCGTGTTATATCGGTACCGGCGTTACGCTTCGCAACAGCACCGTTGGGCCGAATGTATCGCTTGGTGACGGATGCAGTGTCGAAAACAGTACCATAAAAAACAGCCTGGTACAAAACAACTCGAAGGTACGTAATGCGGTACTCGACAACGCCATGATCGGCAGTCAGGCGGTTTTCGATGGAAAATTTACCAGTATCAGCATCGGAGATTATTCGGTGCTCGAATAAAAAAATATGAAGAAGATTTTAATGCAGTTTGCGTTTGTGCTATCATTTACCGCAGGTTTTGCGCAGGCAGAGCCCGATGATATCGCTTTGGTGTCCGATGAGTTTCAGGAAGCTTTTTACGAATCATTAAAGCAGAAAGGCATCGAGAACCATGACAAAGCGATATCGGCACTTGAAAAATGCCTGAAGCTCGAGCCCAATAACGCGACAGTACATTTTGAACTCGGCAAAAACTATCTCGCACAGCGTGACTATAAACGATCTTACGACTCTTTTGAACGGGCTGCGCAAATCGATCCGTCCAATATGTGGTTTCTGGTCGGAATGTATGATGTTTGTTATGAGACCCGCGATTTTGAGCAGGCAATCATCATCGTACAAAAACTGATTCCGTTTAAAAAAGAGTATAAAGAAGATTTGGTGTCTCTGTACATGAACACGCTTCGGTTCGACAAGGCGCTGGCGTTGATCAATGAATTGAACGACACCGTCGGAAAATCGGATCTGCGCGAAAATTACAAAGCTGCAATTTTGCGGGACCCAAAATATCAGGGCGCCGAGCGTACTCACCTGCAAGAACAAATTAAAATAAACCCCAAAGAGGAATCAAACTACATTGCGTTGATGTTCCTGTATTCGGAAAGTGGCCAGGACGATAAAGCGCTGCAGGTCGCAAAGCAGCTTGAAAAAGAAATTCCGTCATCCGACTGGGCGCAGGTGAGCCTGTTTAAGTACCATCTGGCGAACAACGACGGTGCAAAAGCTGTCAAGGCAATGAATATTGTTCTTGCAAGCAGTAAAATCGATAATAAGATCAGGCACAGGATTATGAACGAATTCCTGATATTCGCCAAAGATAAACCTGAATTTGAATCAGATCTGCGTAGAGCGATTTCATATTTCGACAATGACCCGGAAGTGGATGTCGCAAAGGAGATCGGTAAATTTTTTCACGTAAAGAAGGACTGGGACAAAACGGCGAAATATTACAATCTGCATCTGCAGGCAGAACCTGACGACTTAGAGACAACGTATCTGTTGTTTCAGGTGTACGCCGAGCAACAGCAATACGAGATACTGGCTCAAAGATCTGAGTCGCTTATGGAAAGTTATCCATTGCAGCCACAGTTTTATTTCTACGCCGGTCTTGCACACAACCAGTTGAAAAATCATAAAAAAGCCAAGGATTTGCTCGAGATGGGACTGGATTATCTGGTCGACGACCCGCAGTTGGAGATGAACTTCAATATTCAGCTCGGTGAAGCATATTCGGCACTTGGCGACACCAATAAGAGGGAACAGCATTTTAAGAAGGCCAATCAGATTTTAAATAGTAGCAAGTAATGACCAAATATATCATCCTATTGTTGTTCGCTGCCGGCCTTACTTCCTGTAAGAGTAAAATTGCTGCAGTTGCAGAAGGCGAGGCCGGGGCAACGATGAGCAGTTCGAAAATCATAGCAAGGCATTACGACAACAATCGCGATTACAAGACCATCTATATAAAAGCAAATGCTCGATATGAGGACGACCGGCAAACGCAGAATGTAACCGCCGACATCAGGATCATCAAAGATGAGGCGATTTTGGTGAGCATTCGTTTCTTTGGTATCACAATGGCTAAAGCGCTGATCACTCCGACCGAAGTGAAATATTACGAAAAAATCAACAGCGAATATTTTGAAGGGGATTTTACAACGCTGAGTCAATGGCTTGGTACCGACCTGGATTTTTACAAGGTGCAGAATATGCTTACCGGTGAAGCTCTGGACGATTTGACAAAAGGAAAATATACGGCGACGATTCAGGACAAACTTTATAAATTAACCAACAGCGGTGACGCCACAGAGAAAGCTTTTTATTTCGAATCGAGGAATTTCCTGGTAAAAAGGCAGGAGATTGCCCAGCCGACAAAAGAGCGACGTTTATTGATCACTTATCCGAGCCATCAGCGCCATGGACAAATCATGATTCCGGCCGCAATTCAAATTGATGCCGCACAGCAAAAGGGTGAAACGAAAATCAATATCAATTATACTTCCGTCACGTTTAACGAAGATTTCACGTTGCCATACAGTGTGCCGAGTGGCTACGAGCGGATTTTTATCAACAAAGATTAATAAACTATGCAAAGATTTCAACTGGCGTTGTTTTTCCTTTTGCTCACTCCGGTTCTCTGGGGTCAAACGCAACAACAAAAACTTGAACAACGGAAGGCGCAAATCCTGAAAGAGATCAGGATTAATGAGGAGTTGCTCAAAGATGTACGAAACAAAGAGAAGTCGGTCACAAGCCAGATTGTGATGCAGAATAACAAGATCAAGCTGAAACAGCAGTTAATAAGCACGACTGAGCGGCAGACCAAGTTGCTGAATGATGATATATACCGAAATCAGCTTCAGATCAACAAACTGCGAAAAGAACTCGAGGACCTTAAGGAGGATTACGCCGAAATGATCGTGAAATCGTACAAAAGCCGCTCCGAGCAAAGTCGGGCTATGTTCCTGCTGTCGTCCGAAAATTTTCTCCAGGCATACAAGCGTGCGCAGTACATGAAACAGTATGCCAGCTACCGCAAAACACAAGGCGAAGAAATCAAAGTTAAAACCGACAAGCTAACGCAGCGGATTAACGAAATCACCGCTCAAAAGAAAGAAAAAGAAAAGTTGCTGGAAGAAAACGAAAGAGAGCGACTGGCACTTGTAGAGGAAAAGAAAGAGCAGGAAAAGCTTTTTAACGCCATCAAGAAAGACAAGAAGAACATCACCGCCGAGATTAAGAAAAAGCAGGCCGAGACGAAAGCGATTGACCGTCAGATTGACAAGTTGCTGCGCGAAGCAATTGCTGCTGCCAACGCGAAAGCAGCAGCTGCCAACGCAAAGGCAAATCCAAATACATCGGCGGCAACTACTAAGGCTACAGCGTCATCGACAAACATCGTGTTAACTCCAGAGGGTAAAATAATTGCCGATAATTTCCGTGCAAACAAAGGGAGATTGCCGTGGCCGGTCGAGCGCGGTGTGGTGACGCTGGGTTATGGTAATCAGGCGCATCCGGTGCATCGGTCACTGGTAGTGCATAACAGCGGAGTCGAGATTACTACTGAGCAAGGTGCGACTGCGCGTGCCGTATTTGACGGGGAAGTAACCAGTGTAATCGTTTTGTCGCCGGTAAATAAAGCGGTCATGATCCAGCATGGTGACTTTTTTACCGTATATCAAAATCTAAGTGACGTATATGTGAACAAAGGAGATAAGGTATCGGTAAAACAAACCATCGGTAAAATTCGTACCAATGGCGATACCGGCAAAACAGTGATTAAGTTTACAATTTCACAGAACACAACCTACACCAATCCACAGTCGTGGCTCGCAGGAATGTAATTATTCGAAAAGTGCTTTTAGCTCGGTTGCTTCCGCGGGCTTCATCTTACCGGCAAGCACCAGGCTTAGTTGTTTTCTGCGAAGTGCCGCATCATAGCGCTGTTTTTCGAGATCTGTCTGCGGAATCACCTGCGCTACTTCAGTCGGGCGGCCGGTGTCATCGACAGCTACGAAAGTATAAATCGCCTCGTTTGCCTTTGACCGAATTCCCGATTCGCGGTCTTCGAGCCATACGTCAATAAAAATTTCCATCGAACTTTTAAAAGATCGTGAGACTTTAGCTTCGACAGTGACTACACTTCCAAGCGGAATTGCACGGTTAAACGCTACGTGGTTGACCGAGGCGGTCACTACGATACGACGTGAATGCCGTCGTGCAGCAATGCTCGCTGCCCGATCCATTCGCGCAAGCAATTCGCCGCCAAAAAGGTTATTCAGCGGATTTGTTTCACTTGGCAATACCAGGTCGGTTAGTACCGTCAATGATTCAGAAGGATGTTTGGGCTGCATGTTTTTTTTGCAAAGGTAATCCAAGGGCAAAAAAAAATCCCGATAAAACCGGGATTAATTACTATAGTTCCTTTACTAGTAACCATGCATCTTTATTCTGGTTGCGCCGAATTTCGTTCATTGCCTCGGATGCTGCTGCATGAGTAGCATAACTTCCGTAAACCACCGGGTGAAGCCGTTGCTTCGTTGGTGGGATCTTTCGGGCCTTAAACCCGAGTTCTTTTAATTCAGCACACGCCTTGTCGGCATTTTCTTCACTTCTAAAGACGCCCGCAATGACATGATAAGACAATTTTTCTTCTTTAACCGTCAGGGTTACGGCGGGCAGCGGGCTTTCGATAAAAAAAGTAGCTTCCTGTATTTTATCCTGTACTTGTTGGCGAACCTCAGTTTCGACCAATAAAGTATCGCGTTGTACCTGATCGTCATACATTTTGTAGCCAATCGTGCCGGTCGCCATTAAAGCTACGGCAACGACAGCAGCGTATTTTAAATATGATCTGCCCGCACGTTTCTTGGGAGTGAATTGTACCGGCGCTTTTTCCTCGAACACTTCGGCTTGCTGCTTATAGGCCTCACGCTTAACAACAGGCGAAACAAACGAACTCAATCCGAAAGATTCCTTGAGATAATTTGTTTGATCAGACGGAGAGAAAACGAGATTTTTCTCGGAATTTAGCGTCAGTTCCCCAACGTTCTTGATGGTAAGTTTTCCTTCTATAAGCAGGCTGTTTTTCCACACAGTGATATCTTCGGCAATAATTTCAACAGCGCGTTCGTACGAAATTTTCTCGATTTGAGCGATGTGATTGGCCAATAACCCGTCGTTATTTTTCAAATTGGAATTAAACGAGATCAGCTTTTTCGGCGGAAAGAACGTGTTCGCCTTTTCGTGATGTTGTGCCGATTGAGTTTCGGACAGAAACGCACCAAAACCCGGAACTGTTACACATTGGTAACGATATAAAAGCTGTGAAATATAATACTCGGTCTTCATGGAAACAAAGTTATACAATGCGGTGTAGCAGCAAAATATTATTTACAGATTTTATTAACAAAGCAACAAGCTTGGTGCGATCAAATCAAAAGGACCTCCGATGCTTTTCCGTTTCTTCATAATTCCCAACACGACGGTATATCACTTGCCGCAGTCGCCGCCGGTATGGGTGCTCACGCGGTTTACATGTTTATGCTTGCGAAGTGAAAGGTTCAAAAATAATAACCTACTCACATTCAGGTGTTCGGTATTAAACGAATCTGAAAAATTTATATCTTTCGGTTCAATTTATATTATGCGCCACGAAGAATTATTTTACCTGTTAGCCTTGCAGAAGACCGACAACATTGGTGATGTTGTTGCCCGAAAACTGATTGACGTGTTCGGGAGTGCCGAGGCTGTTTTTAAAGCCAAAGCTTCCAATATCCGATCGGTCGACGGAGTGGGAAATATCCGAATTAAAAGTTTGCGAAATAAGAGCATATTCGAGCAGGCAGAAAGCGAACTCAACTTCATTGAGAAAAATCAAATCGCACCGATCTCATACAAAGATCCCGACTACCCCGATCGTCTGCGGCATTGTGCCGATGCGCCAATTTTACTCTTCGGCAGTGGAAAGATGAATTGGCAAAGCCAAAAAATTGTTAGTATTGTCGGCACACGTCAGGTTAGTTCTCACGGAGCTGAATTCTGCAAAAAACTTATAACCGACCTGGCGCCGCTAAACCCGGTGATTGTCAGCGGATTTGCATACGGAGTAGATATCGTGGCACACCAGGCGGCACTTGAGAATGATCTTCAGACAATTGGAATACTCGCTCATGG
>CAZLWZ010000103.1:0-6557 GCA_964563275.1 uncultured Flavobacterium sp. | reverse complement strand
CCCTTGGAACATCACGCGAAGCAAATCAAATCGATTCGCCTTCAGAACAAGGAGAAGAGAAATTCTACCTTCATTATAATTTCCCGCCGTTCTCAACAGGTGAAGCCAAACCACTACGTGGAACATCACGTCGTGAAGTTGGTCACGGAAATTTGGCGCAACGTGCCTTGAAAAATATGATTCCTGAAGAGAATCCATATACAATCCGGATCGTATCCGAAGTATTGGAATCTAACGGATCGTCATCAATGGCAACAGTTTGTGCAGGAACATTGGCACTGATGGACGCCGGAGTACAAATGATCAAACCGGTATCGGGAATCGCAATGGGACTGATTTCCGATGACAAAACCGGACGCTGGGCTGTATTGTCGGATATCCTTGGTGACGAAGATCACCTGGGCGACATGGACTTCAAAGTAACCGGAACAGCAGACGGAATCACCGCGTGCCAAATGGATATTAAAATTGAAGGCCTGGCTTATGAAATAATGGAAAAAGCTTTAGAGCAGGCTCGTGACGGACGTTTACATATCCTTGATAAACTAAACGAAACACTTGATAAACCTAGGGCTGAAGTAAAACGTTATGCACCGAAGATCATTAAAGTAACCATCCCTGGCAGCTTTATCGGAGCCCTTATAGGACCTGGCGGAAAAGTGATTCAGGAACTTCAGAAAGCCAGCGGCACCACTATCGTTATCAACGAAATGGATGAGCAAGGCGTTGTTGAAATCCTTGGAACGAAGCCTGAGGGCATCGACATGGTATTGGCCAAAATCGAATCGATGATGTTCAAGCCGCAGGTAGGCGAATCATACGAAGTGAAAGTGATCAAAATGCTTGATTTCGGAGCTGTAGTAGAATATACTCAGGCACCCGGCAATGAAGTTTTGCTGCACGTATCGGAACTTGCATGGGAACGTACTGAAAATGTATCGGATGTCGTGAACATGGGCGATGTATTCCAGGTAAAATATATCGGGATGGATCCGAAAACGCGCAAGGAAAAAGTTTCGCGTAAAGCGTTGCTTCCAAGACCTCCACGTGATGAAAATGCTCCGCGGGAAGATCGTGGCCCACGTCCTGAGCGACGTGATGACCGCAGGCCGCGTGATGGTCAGCGCGACAACCGAGGACCACGAAATGAAAACCGTGAGAACCGTCCGCCGCATGAAGATCGTACAGACGAACCGCAGCAATAAGTTTTATTTAACCCGTTCAATTGAACGGGTTTTTTTATGGCTACCGGAGTAGATTTGCGTTAGCAACAGCCAACGGCTGATTATTCTGCAGCTTTGAATAATATGTCGGGATAGTCGGTAAAAAAACAGACTAGTTTGTCCGGCTCTTTTAACATCTGCTGTTACGCCTTTTTTAGCAGTATTTTTTCCTGCGTAAACTGATATGCAGCCTCGAGAAAATCGACCATTTGCGGCCAGTTTGTATTTGGTTCGTAGTAATTGCTGTAGTACTTCTTCGTTTTAAATATCAGCTTGTTTCCGTTTTGTACTGCCGTACTCACAAACCCGCCGGTGGCATTGGTTACGTTTTTATTGAGCTTTTCTATACCTGACACCGTGTATCCTGCAGGGATTTCAAAGACAATTTCATTCTCCATAGTTCGTGGGAAGTTCATGTAAACACCACTGCTTCTGTCCTTTTCTTTTTTGCTGATTTCTATCTGTCCTGTGAGTATTTTCCCGATCTCAACCACCACGTTATCGCCAGCCCTTTTAATGAAGCTGTTGTCAAGGTCAAACTTCTCCATATACACGAGCGGCTCCTTTCGGCCAAAGCGACCGGTGTTTTTAACTTCATACTCGTATTTTTCAATTTTGACGCCGAATTCATCAGAAACGGCTTTTTCAAATTTTTCCTTTTGATTATCCTTAAGTTTGCTGATAAGGGCGGCATACTCTTTTTTGTACTGTGCTTCTTTTTTGTCGCTGCGAACTTTATCCAGCAACGGCACTGTTTTGTACTTCGCATAATCCTCGTTCACATAATCAAAAAAACCAAGGCGATCGCTCTGCTGCGCTTCTTTGAAATGTCCGTAATAGGTCAATTCACGGCTTACATTAAGTGTTGACAATGTAGGATCGATAGAAACGGTTGACAGCGTATAATTAAGGTTGTCGGCCACAGTCGATGACGGCAACTGAATTTGTTGAACATCAGTGACTTTCTTTCGCTTCAGGACGTTTAGAACGTAGGCATCTGTATTTTCAAGGCTATAGTTAAACTGATCGGCACTGCTGAAGGGCGAAAAATACTGCAGATAAACAGGCTCGGGAGACGAGTTTACACGAAGCATCACGTCGATATTGCTCGACAGCAACAGGTCGCTGAGCGGACCGTTATAACGTGCTGTCGCGAGGACAATGTCGTAATCGATCTTATTATCTTTTAAGAACGCCATAAAATGGTTTATAAAGCTGCCCTCCGTTGTCAGAAAAATTGGCTTCTTATACAAATCCCACGGATATAAAATATCGGCATCATCTAGTACCCACGCTTCGATAAATTGGGTAAAATAGTGGTGTCTGGTAAAGTAGTACACCTGGCGGACTTTATCAGAATCATCGGTAAAGGTGTTCTTTTTTATGAAGTTTTCGATGTGCACCATGTCGCCGAATGGCCGGTACCGCTCGCCATAAGAAAACATCACATCTTCTGCGGTGATGTTGGTTTTGACCTTTCCACCAGCAAATTCTTTATTAGGTTTCCCAAAAGGCTGCCTTCCCATCGACCACTTGTAGCTGGGAAGTTCCACCAGTGGATAAAGCCAGCGTTGGGTTTCAATTTTAGGTATATCGGAGGCAGTAAGTTCGAGGCGGCGGTCTCCTTTTCTGCCCGGTGGCAGATCGGTAAACTCGGGTGCGCCGTTATAGCTCTTTAGATTCACGAAAAGCTTTTTGTCGAGCTGAAGTTCCACCCGAAGATTCATAATCGGAAATGCGCCGCTGAGTGTCGATTCATAATAGTCACTGATTGTACTGTTATCGGTAACGGTATAATAAAAGTAGTAATCTATAATGTCTCCGAGCTCAAGCCCGGCAATTGCAAGGACTTTGTCGTCATCAACCTTTCGCACATTCTGATCAACGTCGATAACTTCCTCTTTCCCTGTGGGTTTGATTATTTTAACTCCAAACATGCTCTTCTCGAGATTGCCTCCTCGTCTCATCAGTTCTTTATATGAAAATTCAGAGAACTCCTTCACTGATGCTGCGTCCTGTAACTTAACTCTCTTTCTGAATCCCTGTTTGGGGAAAAACATCGGATAATAAAAGTATTTGAATTCGTAGATAGTAACAGCCGATTGATCTTTCCACTTCTCCGGAACGGCAGTTGCACTACTTTCGGGAGTATCGATGCCCCAAAACATTTTTTCCACTTCATCTTTATCCTGCGCGGACACAAAAACTGCTATCAACAGCACAAAAACGGTAACGATTTTCTTCATCATCATGATTTAACAAATACTATAGGTTGGTTATAAACGGATTTTATTTTCTTATTAATGTCGTTCCAGGTATTGAACTCGCTGCTCTGGATAACGCCCCTATTAAAAATAAAAGCTTTTTTGCAGATTATCTCTTCCGCGGTTTTAGTATAGGTAATGCTTACGTGGAAATCTTTATTAATGATCTCAAGGTCCTCAGGAAGATTTTTGATCTTATATCCTGTCGGAATCTGCAAAGCAACGGTTGAAAGGTAATTTGTTTTGTAGCCGAATTCGTAATCAGTCTTTCTATCGGTCAGATCCAGTCCTTCAAACTCACGAATAAGCTCGATGTCGACATACATTTCATCGTCAAATGACGAAACTTTGTTGTTGACGATAATATCGTAGTCAATTTTCAACTGCTGTTCGCGATTCGACATATCCGAAGCAGAAACATTATCTACCACGACATTTTTGTCATACCGACCCAGATAATTTTCGAGCGCATCGTTTTTATGGTGGTTTGCCATCTGATCTATGCCGTATAAAAATTCTGAGCAACTCTGGCCGGAATAAGTTTTTGTACAGCTACCGACCAATGCTTCCTTTTGGACGGACAGAGTAGCCGAATACGTTTCTGCGTTACTTTTATGAGTATCGGCCGGAACCTTATCAAGGATATAATTCTCACCATCCTCGATCAGGACTTCTTTGTTTTGAATACGATCGGCATTAGTACCCAAGGGCATAAATTTTTCGGTTCCGTCCAGGAAGTACCGGGTACCGTTAAGCATAACAGTGCAAATCATGTGATTGTCTACCGCCAGCGACGGAGTGCTGTAATCGTAGGCAAGGTGTTTGGTTCCTATCCATGTAAGCCGTGGGTCAAAACCTGCCAGCTTGAGCATCTGCTTTAATAAATTGGCCATTCCCTTACAATCACCGTAGCGCTTGGTAAAAACGTTATTCGATTCATCCGGTTTAAAGCCGGCAATTCCGTCTTCGAAAGCTATGTAGCGAATATTATCCTGTACCCAATAATATAAATTGCGCACTTTCTCTTCATCATTCCTCGCGTTTGATGTCAGCTCATCTACTTTATCTTTAAAAACCGAAGGATCGTCCTTCAGCATGTCGACCAGCGACTTATACCATCCATATAAATCAGCACTCGAGTTAAACAGTTGTGTAGTGGTGCCCTGATGAGTAAACGATTTGGCAATTAACAGGATGTGAGGATAGATATAACTCTTTCCCGGTGCATTTCGCTCCTGGTGAAACGACGGGATATTAACCATTTTAAAGGTATATGTAGTCGCATTTTTCTCCTGACTGACGGTTTTCAGGATATCATGACCCGCAAAATTAAATTCTTTGATTTCAAGGTTCAGCCAATCCGGCACGGTGATGCTCATCGTCTTTTCCATCACGGGGTATTCCTCATTGAAATACAATGACGTGAAATACTTAACATCGCTGTAACTCTTTGCTACCTCATAGTTATACGAATAACCCTGAACCGGAAAATCGACCGTAACATACCTGACACGTGCATCATTATAAAATAGGTCACTGTCTTTATAAAATTCATCTTTGATGCTCAGCTTTGCGCTCTTGTCATTTCGGTAACGAACGTCAAAACTTTCGATTTTCGACTCGCTGTCGTAGAACTCGAATTTCTGAATATCAGCGCGGTGATTGATATTCATCAACTTTTGGTGTATTTTATTGACCGCCGTGACTTTATCGCCTGATTTATTCACCCCAAAGGTAATCGTATTGCTGCTTTCCAAAATCGCAACATCTTCTTTCGTGAATTGCGCCCGCAACTTCTTCGCTAGCGCTACATCATCTCCCGTTGGATCAAGGTTCTTCTGCGCTGATGCACCCGCCGCAATGATCAGCAACAAATAGTAAATCTTTTTCATTAACAAAATTTTGGGAAATATACTATAAAAACTGAAACCTGTAGAATATCTGCCGGAAAATATAAATAATTTTTTTTTGAATAAATGCAACTTTCTCGGTACTCCTTACGTACAACTTCAGTACCCATTAAAAACCGTATATCCCTACATGAGACAACTTAAAATTACCAAGCAGGTCACCAACCGTGAAACTGCTTCGCTGGACAAGTATCTGCAAGAAATTGGAAAAGTTGACCTTATTACCGCTGACGAAGAGGTAGAATTAGCACAAAAAATCAAAGCCGGAGACCAAAGAGCCTTAGAAAAACTTACTAAAGCCAACCTGCGCTTTGTTGTTTCAGTTGCAAAACAATACCAGAATCAGGGTCTGACGCTTCCCGATCTTATTAATGAAGGCAATCTAGGCTTGATAAAAGCTGCGCAGCGTTTCGATGAGACCCGTGGTTTCAAGTTTATCTCTTACGCCGTTTGGTGGATTCGTCAGTCGATCCTGCAGGCTTTGGCAGAGCAGTCGCGAATTGTACGATTGCCATTGAACAAAATCGGATCGATTAATAAGATCAACAAGATGTATGCGCTGCTTGAGCAATCAAACGAGCGTCCGCCATCTGCCGAGGAAATCGCCAAAGAGCTCGACATGACTGTCAACGACGTCAAGGAAAGCATGAAAAATTCAGGTCGCCACCTTTCAATGGATGCGCCTCTTGTCGAAGGTGAAGATTCAAACCTGTATGATGTGTTGCGTTCAGGCGAATCGCCAAATCCCGACCGTGAGCTGATCCACGAATCCCTTCGTACCGAAATCGAGCGATCGTTAGAGACATTAACACCACGTGAGGCTGATGTGGTCCGGCTTTATTTCGGACTTGGAGACCAACATCCGATGACGCTCGAAGAAATTGGCGAGACTTTTGATTTAACGAGAGAGCGTGTCCGTCAGATTAAGGAAAAAGCTATCCGCCGACTAAAACACACCTCGCGAAGCAAAATTTTAAAAACATACCTTGGATAATTCCGGCTCTCGCCAATTTATTTGGAATTTTCGAAAATTGGAATTTTCTTTACAATAACAACAGTCTGATTAACTGTTCGTTTTTTGATTGATGATTGAAACTCCGGCTGATTACCGGAGTTTTGTTTTTTTGTCAAACAAAACTCCAGTCTGTTCACTTCGTTCG
>CAZLWZ010000102.1:0-6565 GCA_964563275.1 uncultured Flavobacterium sp. | reverse complement strand
TGCTGATTAAAAACAAGAAAAAGAAAAGGGCTTATGTAGTTCATTAATCAAACAGGTGCGGAGGAAAATCCGCACCTGTTTTACTATCCGTATAACCTTAAAAAGAAAATTATGAAACCAACCGACTTTCCGGCACAGGAGCAGCAGCAGCCGGGTAAAGAGGCTGAAATGCATCCACAACCGGAATATATTAGAAAAGACTACAGTGGCAGTGGCAAACTACGCGGAAAAGTCGCTTTAATTACCGGCGGCGACAGCGGAATTGGCCGAAGCGCCGCAATACATTTCGCGCGCGAGGGTGCTCAGATAGCCATCGCGTATTACAACGAGACGGAAGATGCCGAAAAAACCAAACAACTAATTAAAGATGAAGGTCAGGAATGCCTGCTTCTTCGCGGCGACCTTAAACAGGAATCATTCAGCAGGGAAATCGTTTCAAAAACGATTGAGAAATTTGGCAAGCTCAACATTCTGGTAAATAACGCGGCTATGCAGTTCCCTGAAGAAAGCGTTTCCGAAATCACGACAGAACATCTGCACACAACATTTGAGACCAACATCTATCCCTTCTTCTTTACTACGCAAGAAGCTGTTAAGAATTTTAGCAAAGGTGATTGTATTATAAATACATCGTCGGTTACAGCATACCGCGGCAGTGAGCATCTTGTAGATTACGCAAGCACAAAGGGCGCGATTGTAGCCTTTACGAGATCCATGGCCTCGCAACTGGCAGAAAAAGGTATCCGGGTAAATGGCGTTGCTCCGGGTCCGATCTGGACACCGCTTATCCCGGCAAGTTTTTCGGGCGATCAGGTCGCCGAATTCGGCAAAGACACACCTATGAAACGTGCGGGACAGCCGTCGGAAGTTGGGCCGGCGTATGTGTTCCTGGCAAGTGATGACAGTTCATACATTACAGGACAGATGATCCACGTTAACGGTGGCGAGTTGGTTGGGGGTTAGCACCCAACAATCGTACAAAATAATGGCAAGATTCTGTAAGTAATAACGGTAGCAGAAACTGGACATTTGTAAATAAAGTTCAACCTAAAAAATAAAATATGAAAAGTTCCGGAACCACACAGGAAAAAAAGAAAACTACCACTAAAAGTTCAACCTCTGCCAAAAGTTCATCTGCGAAAAGTTCGACATCACGCGGCACTGCCAAAAAAGCAAAACCATCGGCTGCAGACGGACTGAAAGAGTTGTTTATGGACAGTCTTAAAGATATATACTGGGCCGAAAAAGCATTGGTCAAAGCACTTCCAAAAATGGCCAAAAATGCTACTTCAGAAGATTTGATTGCGGCAATAGACGAGCATACCGCCGTGACTGAAGAACAAGTGGCACGACTTGAGAAAGTTTTCGAAATAATGGGCAAAAAAGCTTCAGCCAAAAAATGTGAAGCGATGGAAGGCCTGATTAAAGAAGGTGAGAGTATCCTGGAAGAAACAGAAAAAGGTCCGGTAAGAGATGCCGGAATTATTGCGGCTTCACAAAAAATCGAACATTATGAAATTGCAACCTATGGGACGTTATGTGCATTTGCAAAAACCCTGGGAGAGGAAGAAGCGGCAAAATTGCTTGGTACCACGCTGGACGAAGAAAAAGAGGCCGACGTCACTCTGACTGAGCGGGCATATAATAATATCAATTTTGAAGCGGCTGAAGAAGACGAAGAATAGCCGCCGCGTGTAAAGAAAGTTTAGTTAAGTTTAAATGTTGGTTAAAAAGGTGGAGTATATACTTCACCTTTTTTTAGATACTGAGGAAAAACGTCTCTTTATTAAGGCCAGATGTATGATACTGCCAATTGATCTTCAGTACATGCTTGACAATATCCTTCAGTTTCTCAAAATCATCAGGCTTGTGGATGTATACATTTGCCCCGCCGGAAAGTGTGGCAACGATATCGTCTTCTGCATTCGAAGTCGAGTAAATGGCAATAGATATATCATTAAATTGATGGTCGTCACGTATTTCCGCAAGACACTGGCGGCCATTTTTGCCGGGCATGTTCAGATCCAGAAAAATGATGTGCGGCAGCAGTCGGCCAGGAGTATTCAAGTACTCCATTAACTCGGTTCCGTTTTTGAACATGGTTAACCGTGTATCTGCGTTGATTTCTTCCAACGCGGCACTAAAAAGGTTGCGGTCGTCAGCATCATCATCTGCCAACACAATATTCATGATCTCGCTATTAACAGTCATACCAATTATCGGTGATATTTAATCAAAGGCTTATTTCTTCTGTTGTTAATGATTTTCTTAAAAACGGAAATAGTAATCCCGGTCGTTTTCTTGAACTGTCTGGAAAAATGACCAATGCTGCTGTAGTTTAAAGCGAAGCTGATTTCCTTGAGGCTAAGCACGTCTTCGATAATTAATTTCTTAGCCCGCTCGATTCGCAGCATGATTAAATAATTTTCAATCGAAGTTAAGGTTTTTAGTGTAAATACGTATGAGATGTAGCCATAACTAAAGCCGAGTTTTGTGGATAAATAGCAGGAAAGAGTCATCAACTGTGGTTTGTCATCATAGGCGAACTCGATCAACAGATTCTTTACGCGCTGCACCAACTGACTTTTCTCATCATTGAGAAATTCGATACTGTACTTCTTGAGTGATTTTTCCAGTTGTTTATAATTCTCCTCAGGTAAACTATTTTCAATTTCTACTTCACCAACGCCGGTCATTTTGTAATTCACGTCACACTTATCCAGATGTTCTTTAAGAATGTTCATCGGGGTGACTGTGGCCTGATACGTAATGTTAAATTTCATGTTTGGTTTGTTTGATTTTTTAAAAAAAAGTGGAATAATCACATCAATATTCCACCTTTTCTAAAGAGTTTACACTGCTTTCAAAACAATTATAAATTATCCATTATAATTCGTCATTAATAAGACTCTAAAATTAACCAATTCTTACAGCAGCTGTTTGTAGGAATCCCACGTTATATTACACAATTCCCATCTATGACCGCTCTTCCTGATTCTCGGACTCATCTGCGTGATGAAATTTCGAAACAGTTTCAATAAAATCATCCCGACTGCTTTGCGAATGAGCTACGTCGTTTATGTTGTACTGCCGCCCGGGATTTTCTTTGGCATCAAAATACTCTTTTTTCTTTTCCAACTTTTCTTTCGGATCCGATACTACAGCCGGTGAATCGTTGGCCACAAAATCTTTGAAAGTATGTGCTTCTGCATCAGTGGCTTCAAGAGAAGGATCGGTCGGCGGGTTGTGCTTGCTGTTGAAGTTCTTAGATGTTTTCATATCAGTAAGTTTTAAAATTCTTCACAATATCACATCTTTAGCGGCTTTTTGCCTTACACGATTTTCTTAGTTATTTATATTGTGCTACGAGTATTTTGAAATAACAGCGACAAGCTCATCTTTCGACAGCACACCCGACTGCCGCCATTGTTGCTTTCCATCAACGAAAAGAATCATTGTAGGAACGCCACGAACCTGGTACTGTGAGGCCAATGCCTGGTTTTTATCAACGTCAATTTTAATGATCGAGACCTTCTCGCCCATTGTGTCCTTGACTTGGCGGAGTATAGGTGCCTGGGTTTTGCACGGTCCGCACCAATCGGCATAAAAATCAACCAGCACCGCCCGGTCCGAATTAATAATATCCTTGAAAGAGCCCATAATTCAATTTTATTGTTCCACCTCCCCTTTCCATTGCGTAATTCCGCCGCTTAGATTAAACGTGTTCATAAATCCCAGGTTGCCCATCAATTGGCAAGCCTGCTGACTTCTGCTCCCCGCTTTGCAGTATACGTAATAATTCTTCTGCTTGTCAAGTTCGCTGACTTTGTCAATAAATCCCTGGCCTTCATAAATATCTATGTTGATTGCATTCGGAATTTTTCCTTCGCTAAATTCCTCTTCGGTACGAACATCGAGGATTACGGCATTCTCATCCTGCTGCATCTGCGCAGCCCATTGTTCTTGTGATAAATTCATTTTGATTTTTAGACTTTAATGGTACATCCAATTGCTTTTGTTTCTTTTACGGGGACCTCCTCCCCCTTCAGCAACGCGTCAACGGCATTCTCAACATATTTTTGCCTCACCGCCGACTCGTCCTCGAAGTTATCATCAATGGCCCCAATGTACTTCACCTGGTTTCCTTTCGCGGTCTTCTGCAAAATATATACATGAGGAGTCTTCGTCGCCCCATATTGCGGATAAATCTTCTGCCCCTCGTCAATCAGATACGGGAATGTAAAACCCTTCTCTTTTGCACGCACCTTCATCAATTCAGGGCTGTCCTCTTTTTGCTTCTGCGGATTGTTTGGATTAATCGCAATGACAGGATATCCCTGACCGGCATACTTTTTATCTAAGGCGATGATCCGATCTTCATACGCTTTCGCATACGGACAATGATTACACGTGAAAATTACGATAAATCCTTTCGCATTCTTATAGTCGCTAAGCGAGACCTTCTTACCATCGACGTTCATCAAACTGAAGTCAGTTGCCATATCACCTATTTTATATCCGCCGGTACTGGCCGTAAAAGCGCTGGTTAAAACTACCACCACCACAATTGCTAAAAATTTTACCTTGTTCATCATTTATTTAAATTTGTTGATTTCCGATTGTAGCTCTGGATATGTAAAAGA
The DNA here is from genome assembly GCA_964563275.1 of uncultured Flavobacterium sp. Taxonomy (GTDB): domain Bacteria; phylum Bacteroidota; class Bacteroidia; order Flavobacteriales; family Flavobacteriaceae; genus Flavobacterium. Next base: position 1,922 of record CAZLWZ010000102.1, on the reverse strand, counting down.
CTTTTCATAAAATTGCCGCTTTGACCTGTTATAAATCAGGGTTGCCGGAATGGCACCCGACCACGTGCTGTCGACCTTGTTGATCCACGAATCAGCATCGGGGTCGCTGAGATGGACGACTTCTGATTTTAAATTATTTTTGTCGATGTATGGAATCAATCGACTCTCCACCTGCTTCGTCATATCCATACTAACCAGTAATACCTTAACTTTTTCATCACTGTATTCCGAATGCAGTCTCTCGAAATGCGGAAGCTCCTCAATGCACGGCTGGCACCATGTCGCCCAAAAATTGACAACATAAGTGCTATCACCCTCCCGGTGCAGTTTATGTTCGAGTCCGTCAAAATTGTATGATCTTACAGAGATCCCACCATCAGAATACGTCTGTAGCGGCTTTGGGTCCTCGGTTACTGTTTCACGCTCTTTGCAGGAAATCAGCATACACAAACTAAGCAATACTATAAACTTCATCGTTCTCGGTTTCGCAATAAATTTACTGAATCAATGCGCAGCATATTTCATTTAACAAAAAAATAACACCAGATCACGCTGCACAAGAAATTTTACAGTACATTTGTACATACAAATTTAGTATTTACAAATGACGATTGAAGATCTTACGAAATCGAACACCATAGAAATCGAAAAGAAAACCGTGCTGAACATCATGGTCACTCAGTCGGTCGTAGCCGAACGAATGAACGATATTCTAAAATCGTATGACATATCAGCCGAGCAATTCAACGTGCTTCGGATTTTGCGTGGGCAAAAGGGATCGCCTGCCAATATGTGCATGATTCAGGAACGGATGGTCGCCAAAACAAGTAACACCACCCGCCTGGTCGACAAATTGCTGGCCAAAGGCCTCGTAACGCGGCAGGTTTGCGCTGATAATCGACGAAAAATGGAAGTTTTGATTACTAAAAAAGGACTCGATTTGCTACATCAGCTAGACCCTAAAATTGCCGAGCACGAACAGCGATTCGCATCGAAACTGACTCCGCAGGAAATCCTCCAGCTTAACTCGCTGTTGGAAAAGTATCGAACCTAAACTTCGCGGGAAGCCCTGAAAACTTAAAGATTAAATCAATTATATTAACTTAATTCAAATTAAAAACAATGAAGAATTTAAAAACAATTGCAGTTGCCCTGTTGGTAGCATTCGGAACGCTAAATGCCACAGCTCAGGAAAAAAAGGTAGATATCCAAAAAAGCAGCATCGCATGGGTTGGTAAAAAAGTTACCGGCCAGCACGATGGTACAGTTTCTCTAAAAGACGGGTCTCTGACTTTTAAAGGCCAAAACCTTACCGGCGGTCAGTTTGTGGTCGATATGAACTCCATTACGGTCAACGATCTTAAAGCCGGACAGGGAAAAGAAAAGCTCGAAGGCCACCTCAAAGCTGACGATTTCTTCGGAACAGATAAATTTGCCACCGCGACTTTGATCTTCCGCAATGTGGTGCCTAAAACGAAAGACACCTACACAGTAACCGGAGATCTGACAATTAAAGGAAAGACGAACCCGGTGATCTTCGATATGACAGTTAAAGAAAATACAGCGTCGGCTCAGGTCAAAATCGACCGCACGAAGTACGGCATTGAGTACAAATCAGCCTCAATTTTCAGCGGCCTCGGCGATGCAACGATCTACGACGATTTCGAACTCAGCGTCGTATTGGTTTTCTAATCACCCATTTTACTTATTTAAAACCCCGGAATTTTTCGGGGTTTTTTATTTTGGGCGAGCCCCGGCATCCACATACAAAACATCACGGCTGCTCCCAAACCGGGTCAGGCTGTCCGTTGCAAGTCCGCGCCGTCGTTCCTCCGGCTGTGGGCTTTTCACTTCCATCCTTCTCGCACACGCCATTAATATGTAGATTTGCACTTAAAAGCTAACTATGCAAAAAATCGCGG
>CAZLWZ010000101.1:0-6581 GCA_964563275.1 uncultured Flavobacterium sp. | reverse complement strand
TGGGCGTGTCCGCCGCGGCTCGCACTGCTTGGCACGTCGAAAAGATAATAAACGCGTTTGATTTCGAACGGCACGACATCATTCTCAACAACCGCAATATTTCCTCGGTAATCTTCGATAGTAGGAATCGTAATCATGATCGCATCCATGGCGCTAACTTACATTTATTTTCATTAAATCGAGCCACTGCTTTCCGATAATCTCAAGCGAAAACCGCTCTGTGCTCTGCTTTGCATTCGATTTGCAATGTTCGTAAAGCACCTTATCGGTTACAAAAAGATTCATTGCTTCGGTAAGTTTTTCAATGTTTTGATCTTCGACCAAAAGTCCGTTTTCACGGTGTGTGATAATTTCGCTGGGACCTGTGAAGCAATCAAAAGCAATGGTGGGAGTCCCGACGGCAAGCGATTCGATCAAGACGTTTGGAAAACCTTCATTTCGGCTCGACAAAACCGTAAATAATGCGTTCTTGATATAAGGAAACGGGTTGGAGCAAAAACCTTTAAAGATTATTTTGTCGGCGATACCAAGTTTGGCAGCCAAATTCTCAAGATTTTCACGATGCTTGCCTTCTCCAAGCAACATAAGACCAAATCCTAAACCGGGCAAATCTGAATCAGCATAAGCCTGGATTAATTTGTCAAACTGTTTTATGGTGTCGTTCATGCGGCCAACCGCGATGATGTAATTATTTTCGGAAGGTTCAAATAGCCGGGCTGCTGTGTTAAGTTGGTCAATGTCGACCGGATTATATATTGTGGTGACCTTATTGGTTAGGCGAGTTTTAACTACCTGTTCGATTTTGTTCGACACAACCACCAACTGCTTCGTCTTATTGTGAAGTAATTGCGCCAGAAAATTAGATTTTGGAAGATAGAAATCCAGAAATCCACTGCGAATGGAATATATCGTTGGCACATTGTAAATAAATCGGGAAATCAGCAATTCGCGACCGATAATCTGTTTCATACGGAAATCAATTATAAAGTCAAATTCCTGGTCCCGTACGTACTTTCGCATCAGATAAAAACGATAGAATTTATTGGTGATTCCGTTGTTTTTACTTTTATAACGGTTCAACGAAAAAAGTTTTCCTGCAAATTCATAAGTGATGATATCGTCGATAATGACGTTGTGGACATCGATGCCTACACCGACAAAATATACCGATAAATTAGCATGCACCTTTTCGGCACCACCATGACCAAGACAATCGCCTATCAAGGCTATTTTTAGCGGCATTTGGTGTGGCGTCATCAAAGTTTGTTATTTTCGTGACAAATATAGCATAATATGACTATTTTGCTCATTGGCGAGTACAGCAGGCTGCATAACTCTTTGAAAGAAGGCTTAACCGAAATGGGCTACCAAGTGAAATTAGCAGGAAGCGGCGACGGCTTTAAGCAGTTTCCTTCCGACTATTCGTATGAAGCCAAATGGAGTACCAATCAGTTTATCAACATTTTCAGACAGGTAATTGCGCGGATTTTCAAATACGATTTTGCGGAGCTCGAGAGAGGCATCCGATTTTATTTTCTGCTGAAGTATTTCAGAGGATTCGATGTAGTTCAACTCATCAATGAACGGCCAATTAAAACCGGCGGCAAGTTTGAATTATACCTGCTTCGCAAACTTCTAAAACAAAGTAAAAAAACCTTTCTGCTTTGTTGTGGCGCCGATTACCTCACCGTACATCATATGCTCCAAAACCGGCAGCGATACTCGATCGCAACACCGCTTTTAACAAATCCCGCGCTCAAACCTCACTACAAGTTCACCCTTACCTATCGCAGCAAGGCAAGCAAAAACATACATAATTTTTTGTATTCTAAAATTCGAGGCGTAATTGCATCGGATATCGATTACTTGATTCCGCTTCAGGCTCACGATAAGTTTTTGGGACTTATCCCGAACCCGGTAAACCTGTCAAAACTGGAATTTGGCAACCCGGCAACTGATCGAATTGTGATCTTTCTAGGAATCAACCGTTGGAACGCGGTGCAGAAAGGGATTGTTTTTTTTGAAAATGCGCTGGTGAAAATTCAGCAGAAATATCCAGATAAAGTCGAAGTCCTAGTAGCTGAGAATCTTCCATACGCCGACTACATTAAATCCTACAATCGCGCGCATATTTTATTGGATCAGGTATACGGATTCGACCAAGGCTACAATGCCCTTGAAGCCATGGCCAAAGGAAAAGTGGTTTTCACCGGCGCTGAAACCGAGTTTATGGACCATTACGGTTTAATCGAACGCGTTGCTGTCAATGCGCTTCCCGATGCCCAAGCAATCGCTGCCGAGCTGGAATTCCTGATTCAGAATCCTGATGAGATTATCGCGATCGGGAAACGTGCCCGGGCGTTCGTGGAAAAGGAGCACGACTATATAAAAATCGCAAACAGATACCTTGACGTATGGCAAAAAAATTAATTGATGCGTAATTTTTACCGATATCTATTCTTCGCAATTGTACTATTCTACGCGTTGTTTCTGTCGCAATTTGGTTTTGAAAATTGGGATACGGGGTACATCACGAGTTTTTCGTGGCGTATCGTCAATGGCCTCGCACCGTACGAAGATTTTATTTACAAAGGTCCGCCGGTCACACTCTACCTCCACGCATTTTGGCTTAATATCCTGCCGGAAAACGGACAATTTTATTTTGTCCGGCTTGTCAATTACGTGATGTTTGCACTTCAGATATTTTTTACGTTCGGCGCATTTGACCGATTTTTTAATTTCCAGAAGCTCAAAATTGACAAATGGGCGTTGATGTGTTTAGCGTTTGTCGTTTCACTGCTCAATTTTCCGGCGTTTCCGTGGCCAACGACTGATGGTGTTCTGTTTGCCTCAGCAGCATTATATCTCGCATCGGTTTTTTCGCGACCGACCTTTGTTCATCTTTTCTTTATTGCAATATGCTGTATGTTATCGGCTCTGACGAAGCAATCTTTTTATCTTGTACCTGTATTGTTTCTATTTTTAATTTTTGTTCGAAATGGTCTTCGGCAATGCATTGTATTCCTCACATCGTTGGCAATTCTGGCACTTGCCTACTACCTGTTTATAAACCAGATTACATCTTGGGAACGATATATTCAATACACTACAGGCGAGACGCATCTGTACAGTTTGCTGTACGTCGGTATTTATGAATATCTTGCTTTTTTCTTACGATGGTACGTGACGGCACCGATTATAATTTTAACCGGCATACTGACTTATCTGGCAAAAACTTCTGCGCCAGTTGCACGAAAATTAGTCAGCATACTTGCCCTTGTTATAATGTTAGCAGCAATTATATCCGCTTTTTGCAATGAAATCCTGGTGGCGACAAAAGTTGCTTTTGTATCCGTTGCGTTACTTTCGGCCGATGCATTAATATTCAGAAAGCGTTCCTTAAAATTTTTATCACCGGCCATTGTCGCACTCGGAATTGCCTGGTGTGCATCGATAAGTTTAGGATATTCGTATCCGGTGTTTTACGCAAGCGGAATTATCGCGGCTTTTGTCGTATTGGGTTACAACGATTTAAAACATTTTGTGTCGCCGAAGATCATTTCGGTGGTAGCTTTAGGCGTCGGACTAGTCGCATTCTCTAACAGTTACCGACCGTATCGCGAAAAGCCACTTCCTGAACTTACGCAATCAATGGCCGAAATTTCTCCGAAGTTAAAATACACGAAAACGCATACCAAAAACTTCGAAAAGCATTTAGAATTGAAGAATCTGGTGAAGAAATACGGTAATAACTTTATCGTCGCGCCGGCAATTCCGATGGCGAATTATTTATTCAACGAGCAAAGTAACCTGCCGGCCGATTGGATTATCAATACCGAAGTCGACCGCCAATATGAATTATTCGTTAATTTGGCTGCCAATGAACAGAATTTTATCTTTCTCGAAAAATCTTATCTGACAGGTGAAGAAATGTCGCTTGCCGACAAACGCGAAACCAGTGAAATCACGTGGACAATCTATACTCGTTTCCGAAAAATCGACGAAACGAAACATTTTATCATTTATAACGGACGCAAATAAATGCAGCATTACCTCCGAATAATAAGGCCCGAGCAATACATCAAAAATGTCTTTGTGTTCGCACCGTTATTTTTTGGCGGCGGGTTATTTGTCGCTGAAAGTACTATCAACGCCAGCATCGCATTCATATGTTTTTGCCTGGCCGCAAGTTCGATTTATATCCTAAATGATTATTGTGACATTAATGAGGATCGCGAACATCCGGTAAAATCGGCGCGACCGCTCGCTGCCGGCACTATAGCTGTCAAAAATGCGGCAATCCTGGGTTTTACGCTGCTCCTAAGTTCGTTCGCGATATCGCTCCTGCTGACAAAAGACCTGTTCCTGATCCTGCTGCTATACGTATGCATGAACATTTTATATTCGCGCTGGCTTAAACACGTCGCGATCCTGGATATAAATATTATTGCGGTTGGATTTGTAATGCGATTGTTCTCGGGCTCGGTTGTGACCGATATTGATCCCTCGGTATGGATCCTGCTTGTCACGTATCTATTGGCACTCTTTCTCGCATTGGCAAAACGCCGCACCGATGTTGTACTCGCACTTCAGGGTAAGGAAGTCCGCAAGAATATTAAAGGATATAATTTAATTTTTGTCGATATCGTGCTCGGATTGCTTTCTGCTGTTCTGATCGTCTGCTACATTTTCTACTGCATTTCACCCGAAGTCCAGCAACATTACGATTCTAAATGGTTGTATCTGTCAATTATCTTCGTGTTAAACGGATTGCTGCGCTACCTGAAACTGGCGCTGGTTGATCAATCGACCTATTCGCCAACGCTGGTGGTCATGAAAGACCGATTTGTGCAAATAACGGTGTTGTGCTGGATTTTGCTGATGGGAATCCTTTTATATTTTAACTGATGGCTACGCTCGCACTATTCGATTTCGATCATACATTATACAGGAAGGACTCATTACTTGAGTTTACAAAATTTCATTGCGGAAGCGGATTGTACACCGGAATGCTAAAACTGTTACCGCATTTATTACTGATGAAAGTTGGATTAGCAACCAATGAAAAGACGAAGATCCGATACTTCACACATTTTTTCCGCAATATGGATTATCATCAGTTTTGCGCTTCGGCCGAAAAGTTTGCTACAGAACGGATTCCTGCCGATATCAATCAGGCATTAATGGAAAAACTACAACAACACATGAAGTCAGCACATGAAGTTTATATCGTCACGGCATCGGTGCCTGAATGGATAGAACCGTGGAGCAAGCAATATAACGTAAAAGTCATCGGCACAACGCCCGAAGTTATCGACGGTAAACTGACTGGGAGATTTTCAACCCCAAACTGCAGCGGCTCTGCAAAAGTCGACAGAATATCGGAAATAGTCGACGTTAATTCTTTTGAAAAAATAGTGGTTTACGGAAAAGGACCAGGCGACCGCGAAATGCTGAAACTTGCAAGATCGGTTAGAAAAGCTTCTTCCTGAAATATCCGATTAATACTATAAGATAGATCAAATACGTCAGCGCGTGTGCCATCACTACTCCTTCGACTCCAACAACGGCAATCAGAAACAGGCTGGAAAAATACAGGACACATAACGAAAACAGTTCGGTAACGATAAAAGCCGTGGTCATGCGTGCGGCAAAAAACTGAAATCCCAGGATCATCGATGCGGCTTTGAAAATATCGCCTGTCAGTTGCCAGAAAAACAAATCGGACACCGGCGCAAACTCCTCCGAAAACAAAAACCAAACAACAATCTCGCGCAGAAAATAAATCAAAATAAGTCCGCCAATGAATAACGGCATTATACCTTTGAAATAGTTCCAGAAAACGCGGCGTGTTTGATTATCAGTAGTGGCAATAGCTAACTTTGGCAGATAGTAAACGCTTATTATCGTCGAAATAAACATCAGATAATATGCTGAAATCCGAGTAATCGCTTCCCAATATCCGGCGGCCTCAATTCCTGAAACGACGATTAATTGATTTCGGACCGCAAGAAAGACCAACGGTCCAAAAACTGCCGAAACCAGTGCCATCAGCGAATATTGCGACAAATTGCGCACCACTGAAACATCAAACGACTTTAATGACACATACTCAAAAAACCGAATTTCGCGATTGATCATAAAAAATGTCACGAAAAACAGCAGTGCCGGCGCAAGCACGATTGCCAATAGTGCTCCTAATGTGCGGAATTGCCACACCATAAGCACTGTCACAATTAACCCGATGATGTTTCCGATGATATTGATCCGGATCACTTTCCTGAATTTCCCGAGTCCGTTGATGACCGAAATTAAAAATAGCGACACCGCATACCACGGCAATGCAATGGATAAAACCTGAAATACGATTGTGTAATCAAACCCGTCGCCAAATACAAATGTGCTCCAATAGCCGGCCAGGACAAAAAGCGCAAGTCCCATGAAAATTGCTGCCGATGCCAATGTCAGGAATGATGTTGCAATAACTTTTTTCAGCGCTGTCGGATCATCGGAATGCTGGGCGACATATTTTACGACGCCGTTGTTAAAGCCGAGTGTCGATACGCTTTCGGCAGCGGTAA
>CAZLWZ010000100.1:0-6595 GCA_964563275.1 uncultured Flavobacterium sp. | reverse complement strand
TTTGATTGCGTTATGAACATCTTCCTTTGAAGCGGAGACGCCGCGCTGGCTGTATCGTTTGCTGGTATCGGAACTCATGAAGTGTATGTTGTTGCACACAAAAGTAAGAATAAAAGCAGAGGCTTAAGCCTATTCTGATGAAAAACGTAGCGGAAAAGCTGCGGTTAATTTTCGACAATTAATATTTCGACGCGACGGTTGGCATCGCGCTCCTGCTCGTTTTTTTCGGGTATGGGATAGATCGGTTGAGTGTTCCCGTAACCTTTGTAGGACAGCCTTTTGCGGTCGATCTTTTTTCGGACGAGATAATTGTAGATGATCTTGGCGCGTTGTGTCGATAAATACGTGAGGTCGTTGTCTTTTTCTGTCTGGCAGCAGATATGTCCCTGGATCTCTATCTTAAGATTCGGGTTATCCTGAAGTGCGCATAAGAGTTCGTAAAGTACAGGCTGTGACTGCGGAACGACACGCGCCGACATGTTATAAAAATTGATGTTCTCCAGTTTGATTTTGTCACCGTTTTTGGACTTTTTAATCTTGCCCCCTAACGAAGTGGAATCTTCCGCCACGGATGCCGGCTTAGGCCGCGTGGAGTAATGTACTACGACTTTCCGGTTAGCCCACTGATCCTTTTCCTGTTCAAAATCTTTCCCGAAACCGATCATTTCGTAATCGGGATGAACTTTGATGCCACTGTTTTTAAGAAAATTATAGACCTCATCGACTCGTTTTAATGACAGCGTATCGTTGTAGCTGCTGCTGCCTTTCCAATCGCAGTAACCGTGAATTTTGGATACTTCTACATGTCGGTTTTCACCTGCCCACACATTCAGTTCCCGCATCGCCTGTGCGTTCAGGGTGTGTTTGTCGAAATCAAAATAGACTTCAAGCTGTTGTGACATTGCCACCGCCGGGAGAAAAATCAGGAACCATATTACTACCCCTTTGTTCATTGATTACAAATTTTCGACAACCATTATTTCGACCCTTCGATTTGCCGCCCGTTGATTTTCGTCTTTTTCCGGCAACGGAAAAATGGGTTGCGTACTTCCGAAACCCTTATATGAGAGGCGATTTTTCGCTATACCGTTAGCTTCAAGAAATTTATACACCGCACGCGCACGTTGAGTTGACAGGTCGTTGCGATCGACAGGCATGCAACATAGATGGCCCTGGATTTCGATTTTAAGGTCGGGATTGCTTTCCATTACTATCAGCAATTCATATAATTTTCCGCGCGATTCATTAGTAACTGCGAAAGTATTTAACTGGAAATTCAGATTATCAATTTTAAGCTTTTCACCTGATTTGGCCATATCGACCTGTCGCATAAAAACAGTATCTAGTACAAACTCAGACGTGGTGTTGTTCGGATTCCTGATGACAATGTTTTTTGGAAACGGTCTTTTAACTTTCGCCTTGACCGGCTTTTGGTTAATGCCGAGAATCTCGTCTTCACGCGCCAGATCTTTCTCCAGCAGATAATAGATCGTCACCTTACGATTTTCAGCTTTTACGGGCGAATGTTTATGCAATTCGCCGAAACTCCGCGTCCGGAAGTCGTCCCTCATTTTAACTTTTCCGCGAATCCAGCTCGCCACTGTCTGCACACGCTTTTGCGCCAGTGTGTCATTGAAGCCGGTGGTTCCGTCTTCATCGGTGTAGCCATTGACCGCTACCACTTTAACAGTAGGATTTTCGGTCAGCCACGTAGTAAGTTTATTAATTTCCGACTTCTTTAAATCGTACTGGTTGCTATCAAAGTAAACCGAGAACTGCTCCTGGGCTGAAGTATTAAAAAAAGAAAGAAGAAATATAATTACAGATGTAATTCTCATCAAAACCATAATTGGAAAACGAAAGTTACTAAAAATTAGTATGTTTCCAAATTATCTCGATGGTTTGAAAATTAAAAAACCTGCGATTAAGCAGGTCTTTCAGGTTATTTTGTAAATAAAAGTTCCCGATATTTGGTCATCGTCCAGATTTCATCGTCAACCAAAAGCTCAAGTTTATCGCAGTGCTCGCGGATGATTTCGAAAAACGGCTTGACCTTTTCGCAGTACATTTCGGCCATCTCGGTAGCATCTTCGAGTACATTTGCCTGTTTTCTCGCTTCGATCATTTCTTCAACATTTTTGTTTATGCCTTCAATATGTTGCGAAATCTCCCGGATCAGCACTAACTGCTCTTTACCAATTGATTGAAATTCATCGCCGAAAATATCCTTTAAACCTTTAACGTTTTCTATCAGCGTGTTTTGGTAACGAATCGCCGTAGGAATGACATGATTTCGTGCGATATCGCCTAAAACCCGGCTTTCGATCTGAATCTTCTTTGTGTATTCCTCGATCTCAATTTCATAGCGGGCTTCAAGCTCCACGTGGTTCATGATGTTGAGTTCACTAAATAAATCGTATGCTTTTGGCGAAATCCGTGCTTTTAAAGCAGCGGGAGTGGTTTTATGATTGCTGAGTCCGCGCTTTTCTGCCTCTTGTTCCCATTCATCCGAATATCCGTCACCTTCAAAAAGGATATCTTTCGACTGTTTGATGTATTCCCGAAGTACATTAAAAATCGCATCATCTTTACGCATGTCATCGGCTATATGTGCATCAACTTCTTTCTTAAAGTCGCGTAACTGCTTTGCTACAATCGCATTTAAGGTGGTCATCGCATTGGCACAGTTGGCCGACGATCCGACAGCGCGGAACTCAAATTTATTGCCCGTGAAAGCGAATGGCGATGTGCGATTTCGGTCGGTATTATCTAATAAAACGTACGGAATCTTTCCGACAACATTTAATTTAAGATCGGTTTTTTCCTTCGGCGACAATTTGCCTGATGATACACCTTCGAGTTCGGCCAATACTTTCGTGAGCTGCTCGCCGATAAAAACAGAAATGATTGCCGGCGGCGCTTCGTTAGCGCCAAGACGATGGTCGTTGCTCGCAGTTGCGATTGCTCCTCGCAGCAGCGATTCATAAACACTCACAGCTTTAATAGTATTAATGAAAAAAGTAAGGAACTGCAGGTTGCTCATTGGCGTTTTGCCCGGACTGAGCAGGTTTACCCCGGTATCTGTAGCCATCGACCAGTTGTTGTGTTTACCCGAGCCGTTAACACCTTTGAAAGGTTTTTCATGAAACAGCACTTTGAAGTTGTGGCGTTCCCCAACCTTCTGCATTACATCCATCAGAAGCGAATTATGATCGACGGCGAGATTTGTCTCTTCGAAAATGGGCGCCAGCTCAAATTGGTTCGGAGCAACTTCGTTATGTCGGGTTTTTACCGGAATTCCCAACAGCATGCACTCCTCTTCGAGATCACGTATATAGGTGAGCACACGGGTAGGAATCGACCCGAAATAGTGATCGTCAAGCTGCTGACCTTTGGCTGATGTATGCCCCAGCAGCGTGCGGCCTGTTAATAGAATATCAGGCCGCGAATTTGCAAGTGCAGTATCGATTAAAAAATATTCCTGTTCCCATCCTAGCGTGGCAGTGACTTTTCGGACATTTTTATCAAAATACCGGCAAACATCGGTCGCCGCCTCATCAATAGCATTCAATGCGCGTAGCAAAGGAGTTTTGTAGTCGAGCGCATCGCCTGTATAGGAAATAAAAACTGTTGGGATGCACAATGTCGTACCAAAAATAAACGCTGGTGATGTCGGATCCCAGGCCGTGTAGCCGCGAGCTTCAAATGTATTTCGGATTCCGCCATTCGGGAAGCTGGATGCGTCAGGTTCTTGTTGTACAAGCTGGCCGCCACCGAATTTTTCCATGCTGGTTCCGTCAGGAGTGGTTTCAAAAAATGCATCATGTTTTTCTGCAGTAGTACCCGTTAAAGGCTGAAACCAGTGGGTGTAGTGGGTGACTCCCTTTGACAATGCCCACTCTTTCATTCCGATTGCAATATAGTCAGCGAGTTTGCGGTCAATTTTTTTTCCATGCTGAATTGCATCTTTAACACCTTTGTACGCGTCTTCGGTAAGAAAATTTTTCATCGATACATCGTTGAATACGTTACATCCAAAAATATTCGATTTTCTATCCGATTCCTCGAACTGTACAGGTTTCCGAGCGGATGCCGTTTTTAAAGCTTCAAAACGTAGTGTGGCCATGGTAGTATATTTAGCGGGTTGTGGCGCAAAAGTAAACAAAAAATGTTTTTTTGATTCTGACGACCATGTTTTTTTAAGGGTGGTACCAAAAAAAAATCGCATACGCGGACGTCATACCCTAGTAAAACACTAGTGCATCATCAAATTGACATATATAATCTAAGCGTTAAACTTATAATAACAGCGTTGTTTTCGCGATTGCTACTCTTTAACTTTAGGTAAACCTAAAAGAAGATCTGTTATGAAAAATCAAACCTTAATCGGAATTGCTGCCGGAGCTGCAGCGCTTGCCGTGGCCGGAGTCATGTTCACGAAAAGAAAACAGGCCGCAAGATCAGAAGAGTCTGCCACTCGATCAGACGAGTACAAAAGCAAGCTAAACCATTTGCAGCGCAAAGCACAGAAAGAATTTAAAGAAGCCGCGGCCGACGGAACCAATCCTGCGATCGAGCGCGTTAACCAGTGGGCAAACAATTCATAAAATAAAGACGCATACTAAATTGAAAGGCCATCATGGCCTTTTTTTTATATCTATAAATTGTATAAAATAACTATATAATTGTATAAGTGCATCGGTGACTAAATTTAAATCTTTACAAAACCTGCATTACTTTAAAATCTACTGCTGGTAAATGTCTAAAAATAAAAAAAAAGATTACCGAAAGTTCTCACATCGTGGCGATCAGCATGTATAACCGTTGGCTCGCCACTCTGAGTTTCTGAAAGGATGCAAAAATCATCACAGCAGTCATGGAAAATTTCAACACATACCAACGAGTCACCGGCCAGGCAAAATTTCCCGCCTTTATACCGCAGGAATATTTTAGTGATAAAAAGTCAAATTCCGATAATAATGTGTTACCGGAAATTTTATTTATAACCTCGTTTCCGCCACGTGAGTGTGGGATTGCCACCTACTCCCAGGACCTGATAAAGGCGTTGGAAAACCAGTTCATACACTCCTTCGCGTTAAAAGTATGCGCGCTGGAGAGCGATGACGAGCTTCACCTGTATGATGATGATGTGGTAAAATATACCCTGAACACGTCGCATCCAGAGTCTTTCGCATTAATGGCTGCGAAGATAAATGCCGACAGTAACATAGCCACTGTTGTGCTTCAGCATGAATTTGGCTTTTTTGCCGAAAATATCGATGCGTTTAATTCGCTGATAAAAGCTATCACTAAACCGGTAGTTGTTGCCTTTCATACCGTTCTTCCAACTCCGGATGACAATCTGAAAAGCAATGTGCAGGTTCTTCTGGATCGGGCAGATGGCGTAATAGTAATGACGAACACTGCAGCAGAAATTTTAAAATCGCATTACATTGTCAAGGACTCATCGCGTGTGACCGTTATTGCCCATGGGACACATCTGGTCCCGTATCTGGACCGGGAAATGCTGAAAGAAAAATACGGATATCAAAATAAAAAAATCCTATCTACGTTCGGGTTGATCAATTCAGGCAAAAGTATAGAAACCACTCTGGATGCGCTTCCGTCGATCGTAAAAACATGTCCCGAAGTGATTTTTCTGATTATCGGAAAAACACATCCTACTGTTGCACATCGCGAAGGTGAAAGCTACCGCGAAATGCTGATGGCTAAAATCGACGACCTGAATTTGAATAAACACGTCAGGTTTATTAATAAGTATCTTCCCTTAAATGAATTGCTGGAGTACCTTCAGATGACCGATATCTATCTGTTCACATCAAAAGATCCGAATCAGGCAGTTAGTGGCACCTTCTCCTATGCACTGAGTTGCGCCTGCCCAATCGTATCGACGCCGATTCCGCATGCTAAAGAAGTTCTGGGCGACGATACCGGATTATTATTCGACTTTGGCAACTCGCAACAATTGGCGGACTGCGTCAACCGATTGCTGTTCGATGTGCATCTGCGTAATAATATGGTGCAAAATGGCATGCATAAGATAACTAGTACAGCATGGCCGAACGCAGCCGTTGCACATGCGAAATTTTTCAGGGAGGTATCCGGAAACAAGATTCAGCTTAGGTACAGGAACCCGGATATCAACATGGAGCATATTAAAAAGATGACAACCGATTTTGGGATATTACAATTTTGTAAAATAAACTGTCCTGATGTCACCTCCGGATATACGTTAGACGATAATGCCCGAGCCTTGATCGCTTTTTGCCAACACTATAAACTGACGCAAGACACTTCTGATCTGCGTTATATTAAGAAATACATTAATTTTATCGCGTACTGCGAATGCAACGACGGCAAGTTCATGAATTACGTCGACTACTATAATAATTTCACGTTGCAGAATAAAGAGGTCAATCTCGAAGATTCGACTGGCCGAGCCATATGGGCACTCGGATATGTGATATCATTGTCCTATATGTTACCGGATGAAATCATAGACAAAGCAGAACAAATATTTGAACGATCACTTCGTTATGCCGATAGTTTTCACTCGCCACGAGCAATGGCGTTT
>CAZLWZ010000099.1:0-6606 GCA_964563275.1 uncultured Flavobacterium sp. | reverse complement strand
AACGAGGAAATGAAACTGGCTGCCGTACACGCACTGGCCAAACTTGCCAAAGAATCCGTTCCCGAACAGGTGAATATCGCATATGGCGAAACAAAGCTTGTTTTTGGCCGTGATTATATTATTCCGAAGCCTTTTGATCCCCGTCTTATCACAGTCGTTGCACCGGCAGTTGCAAAGGCTGCAATGGAATCGGGAGTGGCGCTTCAGCCGATAACCGACTGGAATAAGTATGAGGAAGAACTGCTCGAGCGCCTCGGATCAGATAATAAAATGGTGCGGTTGCTGACGAACAGGGCGAAGAGCGAACCAAAGCGAGTCGTGTTTGCCGAGGCCGATCATCTTGACGTGCTCAAAGCCGCTCAGATTGTCATGGAAGAAGGAATAGGAATGCCCATCCTTCTTGGGAATAAGGAAATCATACTTGAACTAAAGGACGAGCTGGGCTTCGATGCCGACGTGCCGATAATAGATCCAAAAACCAAGGAAGAGGAAGGGCGAAGCCTTCGTTATGCCGATATCTTCTGGAAAGAACGCCAACGCCGTGGGATCTCACAACTTGATGCTCAAAAATGGATGCGTGAACGCAACTATTTTGCCGCTATGATGGTAAATGAAGGCGAGGCTGATGCACTGGTTACGGGATATTCGCGAAGCTATCCTTCGGTATTTAAGCCAATTCTGCAGCTTATTGACAAAGCCCCGGGAATTTCACTTGTGGCAACTGCAAATATGATGATGACCAACCGCGGCCCGATGTTTTTATCCGATACCGCCATCAATCCGAATCCGACCGCCGATGATCTGGCGAAAATCGCTTTAATGACCGCAAAAACGGTCAGGATGTTTGGGATGGAACCGGTAATCGCAATGATTTCATACTCTAATTTTGGATCGTCGGGCACTCCCGGAGCGGGCAAGGTCAGGGAAGCAGTCGCATATTTACACCAGTATTATCCAAACCTGGTGGTTGACGGGGAAATTCAGGCCGATTTTGCGTTGAACCCCGAGTTGCTGCGCGGCAAATTTCCGTTTTCAAAACTTGCCGGCAAGAAAGTGAACACATTAATTTTTCCGAATCTTGAGGCGGCGAATATTACTTATAAACTATTGAAAGAACTGTACAAAGTAGAATCAGTAGGCCCTATAATTATGGGTCTTGATAAGCCGGTCCATATCTTTCAATTAGGCGCCAGTGTCGAGGAAATGGTGAACATGGCAGCGGTAGCCGTAGTGGATGCGCAGGAGAAAAGCAAGCGCGTTAAGAACTTCGACGTCAAAAACCAGCATATCATCGACCCTCAGACAGGCAATTGAAGTTTTTTGTTATATTTGGGAATTACTTAACACTACATGATCGCACATATTCAGGGAAAATTAGTCGAAAAAACGCCTACCGACGTGGTGATCGACTGTGGTGGTGTAGGCTACCATATTAGCATCTCTCTCCATACTTTTTCGCTGCTTCCGGCCTCTGATAATATTAAACTATACACCCATCTGCAGATTAAGGAGGATGCGCACACATTGTTCGGTTTTGCGGAAAAATCCGAACGAGAGCTATTCAAGATGCTGTTGTCGGTTACGGGAATTGGCGCCGGCATAGCGCGTACCATGCTCTCTTCACTTGAGCCAAAACAAATTATCGCAGCACTTGCTAGCGGCGATCTTTCCACGATTCAATCGATCAAAGGAATTGGCACAAAAACGGCGCAGAGGGCGATTCTCGACCTGAAAGAAAAAGTGTTAAAAATTTATGGCGCTGATGAAGATTCTCCTGCTGTAAACAATACTAACAGAGATGAGGCGTTATCTGCTTTGGAGGTGTTGGGCTTTAACAAAAAATTAGCTGAAAAGGCTGTCCATAATTTTGTTAAATCGCAGCCGGATGCAAATGTTGAGACCATCATTAAACAAGCTTTAAAAAACTTATCTAGTTGAAAACATATTACTCAAAAGGCGCGGCAAACATAGTTAAATTCGCCGCACTCTTACTGCTTTTGTTTCTAGGTTTTAACGCACAGGCTCAGGTCGATGAAGACAATGAGACGCAGACCGATTCCATTGGGTACAATACCGGCCAGATTAATTTAGGCAACCCGCCAAGCATCGTCGATGCCTACACGTACGATCCGGTGACCGACCGCTATGTGTATACTCAAAGTGTCGATGGCTTTAATATAAATTACCCAATTATCCTTACGCCGCAGGAGTACCAGGAGCTGGTGCTTCGGGAGTCGATGCGCGACTACTTCAAGCAGAAAGCCGATGCGATGGACGGCAAGAAAGAAGGCAGTGAAGCAGCTCAAAAAGACCTTCTTCCGCGTTATTATGTGAATTCTGGATTCTTTGAGTCGATCTTTGGCGGAAACACGATCGATGTAAAGCCAACAGGTTCAGTCGAAATGGATCTTGGCGTGCGATATACGAAACAGGACAACCCGTCTTTTTCACCGCGAAACCGTACCAATACATCATTTGATTTCGATCAGCGGATCAGCATGAGTCTGATGGGCAAAGTAGGTACAAGGCTTTCCGTGACGGCAAATTATGACACCGAATCAACTTTTGCGTTTCAAAATCTTATAAAACTTGAGTATACGCCGACTGAAGATGATATCATTCAGAAGATCGAAGTCGGAAATGTCAGCCTTCCTCTGAACAGTTCTCTTATTCGTGGCGCCCAAAGCTTGTTCGGGGTCAAAGCCGAGCTGCAGTTTGGAAAAACCCGCGTCACAGGCGTTTTTTCTGAACAAAAATCCCAAACCCGAACAGTGACTGCCGAGGGTGGCGGAACCATTCAGGATTTTGAGTTGTTTGCGCTTGATTATGATGCCGACCGGCATTTTTTTCTGTCGCAATATTTCCGAGATAAATATGACGAGTCACTTCAAAATTATCCGTTTATCAACAGTCGTGTCCAGATAACACGGATCGAAGTTTGGGTGACCAACAGGCAGAACAGGGTCAATACCACAGGGAATAACCTTCGAAATATTATTGCGCTACAGGATTTGGGAGAAGCACCACTAACGGGCTATGTAGATCCCGTCGTGGTTATTACTTCCCCACCGCCTGGGTTCTTCAATACCGGTCCCGACACGCCAACAGATAACCGCAACAACGACTATAACCCCGCATTGATCGCGAGCGGAGGCGGTTTGCTCAATAATAATATACGTGAAATTGTCACTGTCAGTTCGGGATTTAACAATTCGGGTTCGGTCAGCGAAGGGCGCGACTACGCCAAGCTTGAAAACGCGAGAAAGTTATTGCCAAACGAATTTTCATTCCACCCGCAGCTGGGATATATATCGCTTCAGCAGCGATTGACCAATGATGAAGTGCTTGCAGTTTCGTATCAATACACGATTGGTGATCAGGTCTATCAGGTAGGAGAATTTGGAACCGATGGTGTCGATGCCACACAGGTCGGGCCGACAAACCCGGACAATGCACAGCCTGAAACGGTGGCAACGCAAAGCCTTATCCTGAAAATGCTAAAGAGCAACCTGACCAATGTCAATGATCCGGTCTGGAACCTGATGATGAAGAATGTTTATCAAATTCCCGGCGCATACCAACTGGAGCAGGAAGATTTCAGGTTTAATATTCTTTACACCGATCCTTCACCACTGAATTACATCGAGCCTGTTGCCGGAACTCCGTTTCCAACCGGACCATTCGCAGCACCTGTTGAAGCAACCCCGTTGTTGAATGTATTCGATGTGGACCAATTAAATTACAATAATGACAGGCAGGCAGGTGGCGACGGGTTTTTTGATTTTCTCCCGGGACTCACCGTCGATCCGCAGAACGGCCGAATTATATTTACAACTGTGGAGCCGTTTGGTAAACTTTTATTCGATAAACTTAAGCTCAGCGGCGAAGACTACAACCAACCATCAACGTACAACGCAAATCAGCAAAAATACGTTTTCCGAAGCATGTACGAAAGCACGCAGGCAGGTGCGCTGCAGGATAGCGAAAAGAATAAATTCCAGTTGAAGGGCCGTTTCAAATCTACCGGAGGCGACGGTATCCCTATTGGTGCCTTCAACGTGCCACAAGGTTCAGTCGTGGTTACGGCTGGCGGCCGCGTTTTAATTGAAGGAGTCGATTACAGCGTGAATTATCAGCTTGGGCGCGTACAGATTCTTGATCCGGCTCTACAGGCGTCGAGTACGCCAATTGAAGTTTCGGTCGAAAACAACTCAGTCTTCGGACAGCAGACAAGACGGTTTATGGGCGTAAACGTGGAGCATTCCTTTTCGGAGAAGTTTGTGATGGGTGCATCATTTTTGAAAATGACAGAGCGGCCATTTACGCAAAAATCTAACTACGGACAGGAATCGGTTAACAATACGATCTTTGGTTTTAACGGTAATTATGCTACCGAGGTGCCGTTCCTGACAAGAATGGTTAATAAGCTTCCGAACATCGATACGGATGTTCCTTCAAATGTGTCGGTACGTGCCGAAGTGGCCTGGTTAAAACCCGATACCCCGAAAGCGGATAACTTTGATGGCGAATCGACTATTTATGTTGATGATTTTGAAGGTGCCCAATCTACGATCGACCTTCGTTCTCCTTTTTCCTGGAGCCTTGCGTCAACTCCTGAGCGAATGCCAGACAGCCCGTATAACTTTAACGGATCGGCCAATGATTTAAGTTACAACTTCCGACGCGCAAAATTGTCGTGGTACAGCATCGACCCGATATTTTATGCACAGCGTCCGGGCGATTTAACAGTACAGGATATAGCCTATAATAAGACCCGAAGGATTTACAGCGAGGAGTTGTATCCGCTAACCGACATTGCGGTAGGGCAGACGCAGGTGGTAAACACACTTGATCTTACATATTACCCGAATGAGCGCGGACCATACAACTATAATCCTGCGGCAGCTTCGACAGATCTGTTGCCAAATCCGACCGAAAATTTTGGGGGTATCATGCGCGCTATTAATGCTACGAATTTCGAGCAGGCGAACGTTGAATACATTCAGTTTTGGATGATGGACCCTTACTTCAACTATGATCCGCTGGATCCTAATACAGGAAGTCCGGGCGCCAATACCGGAAAGGTGTATTTTAACTTAGGTGCCATTTCCGAAGATGTGCTGAAAGACGGCCGCAAGCAATTTGAAAATGGACTCGGCCCGGGACAAATCGTCGCAAATTCTCAATGGGGAAATGTGCCGTCGTCACAGTCGCTTATTTATGCTTTTGATACTGATGAAGGCAATCGCGCCAATCAGGATATAGGGCTTGACGGACTAAACGATGCCGAGGAAGCGGCTCGTTTTCCTGACTTTGCCGGGGTTGCCGATCCCTCGAACGACAATTACCAGTATTTCCTCGAAGCAAGTGGAAGCGTGATCCAGCGCTATCGCCAATATAACGGCACGCAGGGCAATTCGCCAGTCAGTGTATCCGACAACAACCGCGGTTCGACAACCGTTCCTGATGTCGAAGATATCAACCGCGACAACACAATGAACACCATAAACGCGTACTACGAATACAGCGTCGATATTCACCCCAACATGGAAGTTGGTTCTAATTTTGTAACTGATATACGTGAAACGCCGGCGGCAAACTTGCCTAGCGGTGCTAATCCGGTGACTGCGCGCTGGATTCAGTTTAAGATTCCGATTGTTCAGCCTGAGCGTACCATTGGCGGTATATCCGATTTCAGAACCATTCAGTTCATGCGAATATTTATGACAGGTTTCCAAGACGAGGTAACACTGCGTTTTGGGGCGTTAGATCTTGTGCGCGGTGAATGGAGGCGGTATACCAATACCTTAGACGCAAATGATACAAACGTCGCCGATGACGACACAAATCTTGATGTACTCTCTGTAAATATCCAGGAAAATGGAGACCGCTGCCCGATAAATTATGTGTCGCCGCCGGGAGTTGTACGAGAGCAGAATTATCAGGGCAATACCATAATCAATCAAAATGAACAATCGCTTGCATTGAACGTGTCCGGGGACGGACTCGAACCAGGGGATTCGCGAGCGGTGTTCAAGAATGTAAGCGTGGATATGCGCCAGTTCAAAAAGCTTAAAATGTTTTTGCATGCCGAGGCGCTTCCCGGCGATCTTTCAAATGGGCTGCAGGACGATCAGTTGGTGGCTTTCATCCGATTTGGAAACGATTTTACGCAGAACTTCTATCAGGTGGAAATTCCGCTGAAAGTAACTCATCCCGATCCTGGTTGCGTTGATATGAACCCGGAACTGGTATGGCCGGAAGCCAACGAAATTGATTTATCACTCGACCTGCTTACCCAGCTGAAGGTCCTTGCGATGAATCCGGGCGCGATTCCGGAACTGGCAGAAGATATCAATGGCATCCGCTTTCTAAATGAAGGTCATCCAAGGCTGAATCCTGCGTTGGCGGGCCGTCCTAATGAGCTACGACTGGGAATCAGGGGTAATCCTAACTTCGGGTTGGTGCGCACATTGATGATCGGTATCAAAAATAACACGTCTAACCCGATGATTCCCGGTGGGATCACCTTGACACCGCAGGATGTGCGTGGGGAAGTTTGGTTCAATGAACTTCGCCTTGCCGATATGGATAACAAAGGAGGAA
>CAZLWZ010000098.1:0-6618 GCA_964563275.1 uncultured Flavobacterium sp. | reverse complement strand
CAAACGAAGCGTTTGGCAGCAGGTCAAATGATTATGATGACAGCGACGTACCGTTTTAGGCAGCCCGCATGTACTTACATTTTGTAATGGCCACAGATTCATTGATTTCTTTAATCGTTGAGTCTGTGGCTTTTTTTTCTTTTTTTTGCGTCGGTAACTGATGTAATGATTGCAGATAAGATAATACTTTTTATGTTGGAATCAGGTGATTTCTTTAATCTGTGAATCTGTGGCTATTTTACTTTCTATGTAATGCTGTTTGCAACAATCATCGTTTAAATCCGTTATCTTTGAAGTTGACTTTTTTAAAAATACCTATGTCCGTAAAGAAATATTTACTGCTTTTATTACTGATTGTAACTTCATCGGCGAAAGCATCTTTTATATTGTTGCCGATGGACCACGAATCGCAGAAAAATCACCTAAAAGCTTACGGCATCACCTTCTGGTGCCTTGAAAAACAATATAAAGCCAGTTGGCTGCTGAACTATCGCGGTGGGTCTTTTTTACTTCCCGATTCACCTGAGATCAGAAAGGAATGTCAGATACGCGGTGTAAGTTTCGAAGTTTTATCCGATGGCCAGGCCGATGCGATTTTGGCCGAAATTTCGAGTCCGTCGCAAAATATGGAAACAGTCGTTCTCGAAAAAGCTCCTAAAGTAGCCGTGTACACCCCCAAAGGCAAAATGCCATGGGACGATGCCGTGACATTGGTGCTGACGTACGCAGAGATCCCGTTTACGCCTGTTTATGACGAAGAGGTACTGACGGATCAGCTTCTGCTGTACGACTGGCTGCACCTGCATCATGAAGATTTCAGCGGACAGTTTGGTAAATTCTTTGGCATGTACCGAAACGC
This sequence comes from uncultured Flavobacterium sp., assembly GCA_964563275.1. GTDB lineage: Bacteria > Bacteroidota > Bacteroidia > Flavobacteriales > Flavobacteriaceae > Flavobacterium. The sequence continues at coordinate 5,759 of CAZLWZ010000098.1, read as the reverse complement.
ACCGTGGTACATCGAACAAAAACGTGACGCCGAGGCACTGGCGGCAAAGCTTGGTTATGCAAAGGTATCGGAGGCGAAACTGGCGGTCGCAAAAAAAATTCGGGATTTCGTGATCGGCGGCGGGTTTATGTTTGCTATGTGTTCGGCCACGGATAGTTTCGATATCGCACTCGCTGCAGACGGCGTAGATATATGCGAACCGATGTTTGATGGCGACCCGAGTGAGCCAAACTATCAGTCAAAGATTGATTATACCAATTGCTTTGCCTTTAAAAACTTTACACTCGAGCGTCGTCCTGAGAAATATGAATTTTCGGATATCGATACGACCGAAAAGCGGAAACTCCCGATGGAAAAGGATTATTTTACGCTGATGGAATTTTCGGCAAAATGGGACGTGATACCAAGTATGCTATGTCAGAACCACACCCAGTTGGTCAAAGGCTTTATGGGCCAGACTACCGCCTTTGAACGCGAATTGGTGAAGTCGAATGTGCTGGTGCTCGGCGAAAACCAGTTGAACAGTGAAGCACGTTATATTCACGGTCAACGGGGAAAGGGGATGTTCACGTTCTACGGAGGGCACGATCCTGAGGATTATCAGCATCGGGTAGGCGAGGAGCCAACAGTTCTGGATTTGCATCCAAATTCGCCGGGCTACCGCCTTATTTTAAACAATGTTTTGTTTCCGGCGGCACGCAAGAAAAAACAAAAGACATAAAAGAAAAGCCAATCGGATTCGATTGGCTTTTTTAGTGGATAATTTTGTTGATTCCTACTGGCCCTAGCCCTGATCGAGGCGGCATCCTTTTTCGAATAAACGCAGCTTGCGGAGTTTATATGAAAAAGATATAGCCGAGAGCAGGTACCAGCTCCTGAAAATACTACTTATTGTTTTCGATTACATAATCAAGTACTTTTTGCATCAGATGCACGCGGTCTTTTCCAATCACATTGTGCTTGTGCATCGGGTACGGGAAAAAATCAACCTGCTTTCCTGCTTCGATGAATTTTTTAATCAGTGATAAATTGTGCTGCATCACCACGACGTCGTCTGCTGTGCCGTGAATCAGCAGTAGATTTCCCTCCAGATTGTTGACGTAATTAAGCGTCAGGGAATCGTCAAAGCCCTGTTGATTTTCCTCGGGCGTGTCCATATAGCGTTCGCCATACATAATTTCATAGTACCTCCAATCGGTTACCGGACCGCCGGCTACTCCGGTTGTGAACACACCCGGGTGGCGAAGCATAAGCGAAGTCGTCATGAAGCCTCCATAGCTCCATCCATGCACCGCAAGCCTGTCAGCATCTACATACGGGAGCGATTTCAGATATTCGACGCCTTTGAGTTGGTCGGCCATTTCATTCGCGCCAAGCTGTCGGTGTATGACACTTTCAAATTCGAATCCGCGATGAGCCGAGCCGCGGTTGTCGAGCGTATAAACAAGGTATCCCTGCTCTGCCATCCAGTACATCCAAAGGTTCGCGCCATACATATAAGAGTTCGTGATCAGTTGTGCATGCGGCCCTCCGTACACGTAAACAAGCACCGGGTACTTTTTCGACGCGTCGAAATTGCTTGGTTTTATCAATCTGCTGTAAAGATCGGTTTTGCCGTCAGCCGCTTTGATGGTGGTTACCTCTGCGTTTCCGATCTGGTACCCTTCGTACTTGTTTGTGCTTTCGAGCAATACCCGCGATTTGCCATTGTGGTCATACATCACAGCTTTTGAAGGTGTTGTCGGGTTTGAAAATTGGTCAAAAATCCACTTTCCATCGCTGCTGACGGAAACCGAATGGACGCCTTCATCTTTCGTAATCAGCGTCTGTTTTCCCTTCAGGTTTACTTTATAGGCGAGCATGTTGGTTGGATTTGGCCCTGTTGCAGAAAAGAAAATTTCATTTCCTGCGGCATTGGCTCCGAGAATTTCATCAACAGGAAAGGTGTTTTTGGTCAGCTGGCGGATGAGTTTTCCATCAATCGAGTAGTGGTACAAGTTGTTGTAGCCATCGCGCTCACTAACCCAAATGAAGTCGGTCGACTTCTCGTTAGGAAAAAATGCGGCATGTTCAGGTTCGACCCACGCCTGATTTTTCTCTTCGAAAAGAGTACGAACAAACGAGCCTGTTGCGGCGTTATATAAATTCAGGTGCATGTGATTTTGCGCCCGATTTAGCTCGGCGATCAGAATGAATTTTTCGTCGGGCGTCCATGACAGGTTGGTGAGATAATCATCGCTGTTATTGCGTGGCGAAATGAATACGGTTTTTCCCGTAGCCATGTTGTAGATGCCCACTTTTGGTTTTTCGCTTTTTTGGCCGATCATCGGATACTTAATATTTTGCAGTGAACCGGGTGTTGTCGTAATATCGAGTATAGGATAATCGGCAACATCGGTTTCATCTTTTTGATAGAACGCGAGATAAGAGCTTTTGGGCGACCAGAAAATTCCGCCGCGGATGCCAAACTCGCTTCGTGCTATCGCCTGTCCCGATACAATATTTTTGTCCTGATTTTCAGTGATTGCAACCACGCCACCCGGCCTGGCGATGTACAGGTTATTGTCACGTGTATATGCGATGTTTGAAAGGGTCTTGTCGATAGTGGTATTTTCAACGCCTGTGGGAACTTCAAATATTTTGGATCCTTTTTTTGCATTGACATCATACTCGTAGTACTGGTCGCCGTTACTGATTACAAAGGTGTTGGCATCCCTCCAGTTCATTCCGCCTAAATAAGGAAAAGCAACGCCGGTGCCGCTATTTAAAGTTTCAAGATTTATCATTTCAACCGACTGGGTTTCGGAAGCCCGGCCCGTTATTAACGTTTTTCCACCGGGGCCCATGTATACATAGCGGTCTGAGTTCGGAAGCCATTGGAAGCCCAGGATCATGTCGGGTCTGAATTTTCTGTATTGTTGCAGTACGCTTTCTTCAAGCGTAATTTGTTTTTGGGCACTCGCTGAAAACGCAGTGACAAACAATAATAATAAACTAATCTTTTTAATCATAATGGGTTTTTATGGTAATATGAAGTTGTTCGTTGGTCGGTAAGTGGCCGCCGATGTTACAATATTTATATCATACCTTCCTCGTTTTCCTTGTCGAGATACTCCTGTACGATCTGGATCGCATTCGTGACAACGTCGCTCAGCGCGGTGATAAAAGTGCCTTCTTCAGCCGAATTGATCGCGTGTTTGATCGCTTCTATTTCTTTAGGTATGATTTCGTAGGTCACCTGGTTACCTGATTCGGCGATACCTTCAAGGATTAACCCGTTGATTTCCTGTTCGGTTCTGCCACGCAAATGTTTTTCCTGGCGTATGATGATGTGGTCGAACATTCGGGCGGCGATTTTTGCGCATTCGCGTATGTCTTCGTCGCGACGGTCTCCAACTCCTGCTATAATGCCGATTTTCTTGTTCGCGTCGATATTTTGCAGATACTCTTCTATGCCGAGATATCCCGCAGGATTGTGTGCAAAATCGATTAAAACTTTGAAACGCCGGAACTCAAAAATGTTCATTCGGCCAGGTGTTTGTGCCACACTCGGAATAAACGTTTGTAGTGAAAGGCTGATGTCTTCTGTCTTGAAACCGTATAGATAAGCGGCTAATGTCCCGGCCAACACGTTTGCAATCATAAATCGGGCTTTTCCGCCCAATGTCAGCGGCACATGTGTCGCACGTTCCACGCGGATTTTCCATTCGCCTTTTTTTATTGTGATGTAGCCGTTTTCATAAACGCACACAATCCTTCCTTCACGGCTTTGTTTTTTTATAATGGGGTTATCTTCATCGATCGAAAAGTAAGCTACTTTACATCGCAAATCATCCGCCATCCTGACGCATTGCGGATCTTCAGCATTTAGAATCGCCCAGCCCTCTTTTTTGACGCTTCGTGCTACCACGCTTTTAACCCGCGCCAGGTCTTCAATGGTATGGATATCACTGATTCCTAAATGATCTTCTTCAATGTTGGTAACAACTGCTATGTCACATCGGCCGAAGCCAAGACCTGACCTTAAAATTCCTCCTCGTGCCGTCTCGAGTACTGCAAATTCGACGGTCGGATCTTTAAGGATGTATTCGGCACTGATCGGGCCGGTCGTATCACCTTTCTCCATCATGTGGTTTTGGATGTAGATTCCGTCGGAGGTAGTGAACCCGACTTTATAGCCATTGTTTTTAACGATATGGGCAATAAGGCGCGTGGTCGTCGTTTTCCCATTGGTGCCTGTTACGGCAATGATGGGAATGCGGCTTTCTTTTCCCGGCGGATACAACATATCTATGACCGGCGAAGCTACATTACGAGGGAGTCCCTCGGAAGGCGCGAGGTGCATCCTGAAACCAGGGGCCGCATTGACTTCGAGGATTACGCCCCCATTGTCCTTTAACGGCTGGGTCAGATTTTCGGCCATGATGTCAACGCCGCAAATATCAAGACCGATAACGCGCGAGATACGTTCGCACAGAAATATATTTTCCGGGTGCATCATATCGGTGACGTCAATCGATGTGCCTCCTGTGCTTAAATTCGCCGTTGATTTCAGGTACACTGTTTCGCCACTGTTCGGAATGGTGTTGAGGTCGTAATTCAGTTTTGACAGCAAGTCGGTAGTGTCGCGGTCAACGGTGATTTCCGTCAATACATTCTCATGGCCGTAGCCCCGTCTTGGATCGGCGTTGACATCATCAATAAGTTGCTGAATTGTATCGCGTCCGTTGCCTACCACGTGCGCCGGCACCCGTTTCGCGGCTGCGACAAGTTTGTTGTCTATTATAAGGACGCGGAAATCGAATCCAGTAATAAATTTCTCTACAATTACGCGGCGGCTGTATTTTTGCGCGTACTCAAGTCCGGATACAGCATCGTCCCATGAGGTAACATTAATCGATGCGCCTTTTCCGTGGTTCCCATCGAGAGGTTTGATCACGATCGGGTATCCTATTTGGTCGATGGTTTTTTGAAGGTCTTCTGTATCAACGCATATAGCACCTCCGGCAACCGGGATTGACGCCTGTTGCAACATCCTTTTTGTTTCTTCCTTGTTACCCGCTATTCCCACTGCGATGTGATTCGTTTTGCACGTGATAGTTGCCTGGAATCGCATCTGGTTGACGCCGTAGCCAAGTTGGACAAGCGAATTTGTCCCGAGCCTGATCCACGGAATATCGCGTGCGACAGCTTCTTCAACAATGCTTCCGGTACTTGGGCCGAGGCGTACCCGCTCCCTAATCTCCCGCATCTCCTGGATATCTGCTTCAAGGTTATACTCTTCTCCGGCGATCAATGCTTCAGCGATCCGGACTGCACTCTGGGCAGCGTACAAGCCTACATTCTCTTCTGTATAACTAAAGACAACGTTATATACGCCCGGAGTTTTTGTCTCGCGGGTGCGGCCAAAACCGGTTTCCATTCCGGCCAGTGTCTGAATCTCCAGGGCAATGTGTTCAATGACGTGGCCCATCCAGGTGCCGCGGTCAATGCGCATAAATAAGCCGCCGCGGACTCCCTCTGAACAGCGATGATCTACAAGTGAAGGAATCAGCGCCTCAATTCGCTCGCGGAATCCGTCAATCTTATTTGTTGGAAACTGCTCGGTTTCCTCGAGGTCGAGCCGCATCTGGATGAGTTTTCTTCGTTGTACACTCCAGATATTAGGGCCACGAAGAGCCTGAATTTTTAGAATTTTCATAAATGTCGATGATTTCTGTTATTGGTGCTGTCTTGGTTGAGGAATATATAAAATATTA
>CAZLWZ010000097.1:0-6620 GCA_964563275.1 uncultured Flavobacterium sp. | reverse complement strand
GCGATATTTGGCTGATAAAGGTGGAATTTCGGTCGACGGTCCATTGGTGACGACAGATATTCATCGCCTTCCAGCACTATAAAATCATTCTCCTCGGTTAAGTGCACCATGGTATCAAAACCCTCGAGTTGGGCACCTACCATGTAATCGACGTCGATGTCATGAAAATGCATTACGTGTAAAATCATCGACGTGATGGTAGTTTTGCCATGCGAACCGCCAATTACGACGCGGGTTTTATTTTTGGACTGCTCATATAGAAATTCGGGGTAAGAATATATTTTAAGTCCGAGTTGTTGTGCGCGCAGCAATTCGGGATTGTCTTCCTTGGCGTGCATGCCCAGTATAACCGAATCGATATCGGAGGTGATTTTTTCGGGAAACCAGCCCATTTCATCGGGCAACAAACCTTTGTTTTGCAAGCGTGTTTTTGACGGTTCGAAAATAGCATCATCGCTGCCCGTCACATGGTACCCTTTATTGTGAAGCGCAATTGCGAGATTGTGCATCGCGCTTCCGCCTATTGCTATGAAATGTGTCCTCATTGATTATTTTTTTGATATTGTTGGATGATCGCAGCCTCTTTCTCGGGCTGGTTCATTTTGTTATAAAGATTGGCTAATTTTTGATAGCAGGTTTTTGACTTTCCGACGGCGATCGCCTTTTTATAATGCTGCTCAGCGGATTGATATTTTTTGAAAAATTCAGCAATATGACCGTTGGCTAAGTGCCCGTCCACTGGTGAAAGTCTCGACAATTGTACAGCGTATGAAAGTGCTTTCTCCTCGCTCCCACCGACAATTGCGGGAAGCTGGATGTAGTACTCGATCAGCGCCCATCGCGCTTCGATATGGGTTGGTTCGATTTCTATTGTCTTTTCGAATGCGCCGCGGATGTCATTAATCAGGGTAAGTGCTTTGAACTTATTGGCCGATTGCGCAACCATAGCGAGCGCACCGCCGTACTTGTAGTGGTATCGCGCCGTATTCGGATTTTTTGCAATCAGTTTTTGATATGCTTCGGCAGCGGCTTCCCAATTTTTGTTGGTGCAGTGGCGGTCGCCGATTTCCTCGAGATCTTCCTGCACGAAATTCATAAATAATATCGGCGTTCCTGTGGCGGCAACTTCTGAATGCAGCGCAAAATATATCGGAAGTAACGCTAGTGCGGCAATGAAATTCATGGATTGGCTTGAAGTTCAAAAGTATGTAAAAATGCCATAAGAAGAACTGGTATGCGTACCAAAAAGTGAGTCAAAAAAAATCCGCCTCAGTTTCCCGGGCGGATTTTAATAAAGATTAAAATCTTATTTCACGATTGTCATCTCCTCAACGATGTGCTTAGCACCTGCATACGTATCGATCAACCATAATATATAACGTGCATCAACATTGATTGTACGCTGCAATTCCGGATCAAAGATCACGTCGCCGGCCATCGCTTCGATATTTCCATCAAACGCCAATCCGATTAATTCACCTTTACCGTTCAAAACGGGTGAACCTGAGTTACCACCTGTAATATCGTTATCGGTCAGGAAGTTGATTGGCATGTGTCCGGCTTTATCAGCATAACGACCATACTGCTTCTTCTTGTTCATCTCGATGATTTTGGTTGGCATATCGAACTCATCATCACCTTTTTTATACTTTTTAACCAGGCCATCCATGGTTGTATAGTTGTTTACTTTGGCATCGTTGCGTTTGTCAGCAGGCAAAGCGCGAACTTTTCCATATGTAAGTCGAAGCGTTGAATTCGCATCCGGATATTTGATCGTATTCAGTCCCGATGTACGCAATCCTTCGACAAGGGTACGGAAAGCCTTTTCGTAGCTGTTCGTAAGTTCAGTCTGCTCATCAGTTCTGGCGCGGATTTTCGTCAGCATGTCCATCGACAGTTTAAACAAAGGATCATTCGCAATTACATCTGATTTCGGATCTTTAATAAATGCCTCAACTTTTGATCTTGACGAGAAGATACTGTTCTCAACGGCGTTATTTACAAAATTCGTAAAGTTACCGTTGTTCGAAGTTTTCAACTCAGCAACCATTGGCGCTAATCCATATTCGCCGCCTTTTGCAGCGTATAAATTCAACTGCGCAGCCAATACTTCTTTTTCAAGTGGAGCGTGGAATTCGGAATAATAATTTTCGATCAATTCAGTAACTTTTGGCAACATCTCCACCCTTTTGGCAGCGTTTGCTTCGGCATAACCTGTAAGTGCATTCCCCAATACTGCCGGCATTTGGCCGTAAGACGCGGTGCGCAACAATTGGATAAGATAATTGTCATGACGCGCCTTTAAGTTGGTCGCATCATAATAATTGTTTATAGTGGCAACAACATCGCCATATTTAGTTTTGTTTGCCGGTTGGTTTGCCCACTGATTGAATTTCGCCTCCTGATCCGCTTTGGTTTTTACCGTTCCTGCCTTTGTTAAAGCGTCGATCATTCCCTGACGGTTTTTCCAGTAGTTTGCTGTCGAAGCATATTTAGATGCGTAGGCCAGGTTAACGGCCTCGTCCTTGTCCATGTATTTCTTCATTACGTCCATTCCTGTCTTGGCACCTTCAACCCAAGCAGGATAAGCGAACTTTACGTTTTGCTCGATACCGGCTGCCGGCATCCAGCGGTTGGTACGTCCCGGGTAACCCAGAATCATGGCAAAATCATTTTCTTTATACCCTGCGATGCTGATCGGCAAGTGGTGCTTTGGCTTTAATGGAACATTGTTCTCAGAGTATTCAGCAGGGTTGCCGTTGGCGTCACCATAGACGCGGAATAATGCAAAATCCCCTGTATGGCGTGGCCACTCCCAGTTATCGGTGTCGCCACCAAATTTCCCGATGCTTTCCTCCGGAGTTCCTACAAGACGTACATCGGTGAAATCCTGATACACGAAATAATAATATTCATTCCCCTGGAAAAACGGACGTACCGATACAGTATATTTTCCACCTTCGTTATTCTCCTTTTCGATCAACGCCATTTCCTGCTGGATCGCTTTGTTGCGTTCAGCTTCGCTCATCTGGTCATTGACCTTCGAAAGGATGCGTTCTGAAACGTCGTCCATTCTGACGAAGAAACGCACGTAAAGCGATTTCGGCTTTAACTCCGACTTCTTGTCTTTTGCCCAGAAACCGTTCTTAAGATAGTTGTTCTCTGCCGATGACAATTCGGCGATCTTGTCATATCCGCAATGGTGATTGGTCAAAACAAGTCCTTGGTTAGAAACGATTTCGGCAGTACAGCCTCCATTGAACTGGACTATAGCATCTTTTAAAGAGTGATTGTTGATGCTGTAAATTTCCTCAGCAGTCAGTTGAAGCCCCATTTTCTGCATGTCGCGGTGATTCAGCCGCTCGATAAACATCAGGAACCACATGCCTTCATCGGCTTTTACCGGAAACGCCGCAAAACACATGGCAAGAAGTAAAACGATTTTTTTCATTATAAATAATTAATTGTTAGATATTGGGTCTTAGTAGGCGATAAACGTTCTGCGTTACACCTTCCAAACCTTTTTAGCGCCGCTAATATACGGAAAATTGGAGCATACCTTTATCGCAGGGGAATACTTTAACGCGGGTACATCGATTTCCGGTTTTTGATTTCAGAGTTCAGGTTTTAGATTTCAGAGTTCAGATTTCAGAGTTCAGATTTTAGATTGGTGCAGTCGCAGTAGGCAGTGGTCCGCCTATTAAAAAATGTATATTCCACCTGCGGCGCCTGTTCCTTTCAACTGGGGCTAATTTTCACTTTTGGATATAATTCCGTTTTCCGACTGTGGGTCAGCTACTTTGCAACTTTTTACTGTTTCAACTCATCATCGAAAGTGTATATTTGTACTAAACCTGATTTATGAAAAATAGTTACTTACGAAAGATTGGCCATCTAATGTTGTTTCTTTTATACTTTTCGGCTTATCCGCAGCAGACACCTTTGCCAAAAGGACTGACGCCACAGGAAATTCAGCTTCTTCCATCCTTTACCTTTAAAAGCAGCCAGCTTAGTTTACCACCCTCCACGCCTGTACGTGCCGCAGCCGAATGGGAGGAAGTCGAATATCTTGTGGTAACCTGGGACTGGAACTATACTGATATTCTTCGGCAAATAATACAGGTAGGCGTAACCGAGTGCAAGGTCATTATAACCACCCAAAATCAGACTGCAGTAGCATCGTATCTAAGTACAAACGGAGTAAACCTGATGAACGTCCTGTTTCTTAACGCTCCTGCAAACAGTATCTGGACGCGCGATTACAGCGGAAACACTGTGTATTCTAACGATGTGGGTGAGCGCGCATTGGTAGACTGGATTTATAACCGTCCGCGGCCAATGGACGATGTCATGCCGGCGGCGCACGCCTCATTGATCAACGTACCCTTATATGTCACTAATTCGGGCGACGCCGACCTGGTGAATACCGGCGGGAATTTTATGTCAGATGGTCTTGGCAACGCATTTGCATCCCAACTTGTACTTGAAGAAAATGCCGCCGGGAACCCATATAATGTCAGCGCCAAAACGGAAGCTCAGATCGATGCGATCATGCAATCGTATATGGGAATCGAAAATTATATCAAAATGACTACGCTGCCGTACGACGGTATTCACCATATTGACATGCACATGAAACTGCTTGACGAGGAAACATTGCTCGTGAGCCGGTATCCTCCGGGTGTAGCCGATGGTCCGCAGATCGAAGCAAACATCAGCAGTGTGGTTGCCAATCATCCGTCGCCATTTGGAACCCCGTATCAGGTACGTTGGATCGACGCGCCGCCAAGTACCAACGGAAGCTATCCCGATACTGGCGGCTACTACCGCACCTACAGCAATTGCGTGATCGTCAACAAATCGATACTGGTTCCTACCTATCGCCCGGAAGTAGATGCGGCTGCGCTTGCTTACTTTGAGGAGCTAATGCCCGGCTATAATATTGTGGGGATCGATGTCGACAATAGCGCCGAACCGTTAATTGCCTCATCCGGGGCGATTCATTGCATTACCCATACCATTGGCGTTGAAGAACCTCTTTGGATTGTCCATCAACCGGTGCGGACCGCCAATGCCGGCGCAACTGTTCCGCTGCACGCAATGATCAAACACATTTCGGGAATAGGCGCTGCTAAAGTATTCTGGCGGCTTCAAGGATCGGCATCATTTAACGAAGCAATAATGACAAATACCGAAACCGATGTATGGACAACGACCTTAGCAATTGGCGACGACGGCACCGACGTAGAATATTACATCTGGGCCGAAGCAAATTCAGGTAAAGCACTCACCCGCCCGCTGGTCGCTCCCGATGGCTTCTGGACCATCCAATCGCAATCGCTCACGGTGACCGAGTGGGCAAATGAGAACATTTCGGCTCCCTACCCCAACCCCGCCAAAGAAACGGTAAATTTCAAACTTAATCAGGTTGCGGGACCGATATCAATCACCATCACCAATATCATCGGACAAACATTATCTGCCGAAACACTTGCCAATGGCCACGGAACAATAGCGATCGGCTTAAACTTCAACTGGAAAGGACCTTTGTTTATTACTTTTGAAGGATCATTTGGCACTGTGACGCGCAAAATTATTAAAATGTAGCACGGTGTAGCACCACAGGGCCAAGCCCGAACGGCGCAGCTAATTCTAAAAGCCACTGCTGCTATCTGGATTTTTTTGGCGAACGGCCGGGCTATGCGCTTTATCTTTTACACCTCTCGCCTGCCGGCTCAAGCCGTAAAAGGATGCCGCTGCTATCCCTGTCGCGGCTGGGTTTTAGAATCGAGTTGTTAGTTGCAATAGGTAGAATCAGTCACAGTTCTCAGTCGCAGTTGGCAGTCGCAGTTCTAATGTGGAGTATGGTATTTACCTAGGACCCATTTATCGTAGGTTTCGGGTGGAATTTGGAAATTTGAGATTTGGGTTCGCGCGTGAGCGGAGATTTCATTTTTTTATCATCTGAACGCTGCTAACTTTCTAAAAAAGAAAGATGAGTATATGTGCGTTAACCTCAACTTTCTAACTGTCCACTTTCGACCTTAGACTTTCGACTTTTTAATGATACTTTACCACCGCCACAACCGATCAAAAAAAATTTTCATCGTAAATTCAAATAACCTTAAAATTTAAAATATGGGATTATTTTCATTTATTAAAACAGTGGGCACCAAAGTTTTCGGGAGTAAAGAAACGGAAGCTCCGGTAGCAGAAAAACCGGATTTGAAAGCATCGGTTTTAATGGATCACGTTAAAAACCTCGGACTGAAATACGAAATACTTACTATCACGCTACGCGGAGACGACGTCGTGTTACAAGGTAAGGTCACAAACCAATCCGATTCCGAGAAAATCGTTTTAGCCGTTGGTAATGTCGAAGGCGTCGACACTGTCGATAATCAAATGACAGTATCGGAATGGAAACCGATGTCGAAGTTCCACACTGTCGAAAAAGGCGACTGGCTTTCGAAAATCGCCCAGAAATACTATGGCGACGCCAATAAATACAATGTGATCTTTGAAGCCAACAAACCGATGCTGGAACATCCGGATAAGATTTATCCGGGGCAGGTGCTTAGGATACCGGAATTGTAAAATAAAATTCAATAAAAAAATTC
>CAZLWZ010000096.1:0-6653 GCA_964563275.1 uncultured Flavobacterium sp. | reverse complement strand
CAAATTCCAAATACCAAATTTCAAATTCCATGCAATTACTCGACGGAAAAAAAACAGCCGAAGACATCAAAGTTGAAATCTTCAATGAGGTGAACCTGATGAAGAAAAACGGCGAAAAAGTGCCTCATCTTGCTGCTGTGATTGTCGGGAATGATGGCGCCAGCCTTACTTATGTAGGCAGTAAAGTAAAGGCGTGCGAGCGAGTCGGATTTGAATCGACAATGGTGCGGATGCCAAGTACCACGTCTGAAGCAGAACTGCTAAAAAAGATCCGCCAATTAAACCAGGATGATGATATCGATGGCTTTATAGTCCAACTTCCGTTACCGAAGCAGATCGATACCCAGAAGGTCCTTATGGAAATCGACCCCAGCAAAGATGTTGACGGTTTCCATCCCGAGAACTTTGGAAAAATGGCGCTCGATATGACCACGTTCATCCCTGCGACACCGTTCGGGATTCTGGAACTACTGGAACGATACGAGGTTGAAACCAAAGGAAAACACACTGTTGTCATTGGCCGCAGCCACATCGTTGGCCGGCCTATGAGCATATTGATGGGGCGCAAAGGTTTTCCCGGAAATTCGACCGTTACCCTGACGCATAGTTATACAAAGAACATCGCGCAGATCACCACCCAGGCTGATATCATAATCACCGCACTTGGTGTTCCCAATTATCTTAAAGCCGAAATGGTTAAGGATGGCGCCGTGATAATAGATGTTGGTATCACGCGTGTAGCCGATGATTCAGAAAAAGGATATCACATCACAGGCGATGTGGATTTTGAAAATGTTGGTAAAAAGGCCTCTTTTATTACTCCTGTCCCGGGCGGCGTGGGTCCGATGACCATCGCAATGTTGTTAAAAAACACGCTGCTTGCCCGAGAACAGAAAAGGGAACGCGGCAAATAATCACTAGTTTAAATACTTTAGCGAAATAAACAGTTGTTTCGATTCGGGGTCGAGAAGCATCCGGAATGACTCTTCATTTTCGCGCAACCCATTTTTTTGCCAGAGTTTAGCGCTTGCGAAATTCAGGTTTCCGCGCGTCTCCAGCGCAGAAAATTCTATTTCTTCGGGTGTGTCAACTGCTTTAAAACCGTTTGTTGTTGCGTAGCGAATTATATCTGCTGCTTCAAGATCGAGGTTGAAGATCACGGTTTTGGTATCGGCGGTTTCGTCGTAAACGCAGTCGCAGCCGCTGGTAGCCGGAATGTCCATTAAGGTGCGCAGTTCAATATTGTCGATGTTCGCCCATTCGCAACTGTGGCTTTGGTAAATGCTTCGCAATAATGTTTTATAGCCCAAAAAGCCGATGCTTAACATCGCGATCACAATGGTTACCGACAACAGAACAACATTCCTTCTTCTCATGAGTACAATGTTAATGTTCTGCTAACGGAAAGTGTGATTTCTTATTGTGTAGATTCATTCTGCGGATTAGAAGTTTTTAATAGTCACCTTTCTTTTTATAGCGGGGATCATCCTTTTTTATAAATTCGGCTTTTCGCTTCTCAGACGATGGATCTTCGAAGACCGATTTTGGCCGAAATACATTTCTGACTTTGTCCTCGCTTGAGGGTCGGCTGACCGAGGTGGAGCGCGGCTGTCTTGGCAGACTCGCTTCTTCGGTTTTACTGGAAGGTTCAATCAGCTGGATTAAAGTGCTGATTTCAGCATCGGTGAGTTCGCGGTAGCGGCCAACAGGCACATCCAGCGAAATGTTTATAATCCTGATGCGCTTCAAGGCTGTTACTTCATAACCCAAGTACTCACACATCCGGCGAATTTGGCGGTTTAATCCCTGCGTCAGGATAATCTTGAAATTGTATTTGCTGATTTGTTCGACTTTACATTTTTTTGTAACCGTATCGAGAATGGGGACGCCATTCGACATTTTTTCGATAAAACGATCAGTGATCGGGCGGTTTACCGTTACTGTATATTCTTTTTCGTGGTTGTTCCTTGCCCGTAAAATTTTATTGACTATGTCGCCGTCATTGGTAAGAAAAATCAATCCTTCGCTGGCCTTGTCGAGTCGGCCGATGGGGAAAATCCTTTTTGGATAATTGATAAAATCGATGATATTCTCGCGCACTTCAAGGTTGGTCGTACATTCGATACCGACAGGTTTGTTGAATGCGAGGTACACCATTTTCTCGTTTTTCTCGCGGATGAGTTTGCCGTCAATACGGACTTCGTCATCAGGACTGACTTTTGTTCCCATTTCGGGCACACTGCCATTGACGGTGACACGGCCTTCTTCAATCAGTTTGTCGGCTTCCCGGCGTGAGCAGAAACCGGTCTCGCCGATGAATTTGTTCAATCGTTTCAGATTCTCTTCCATGCTGCAAAAATACGACATGCAGCCGGATTATTGATAGTGGTTCGGAATGTTGTTCTGAAAAACGATTGTTGGTTTTTAGCCCCGATGGACGCGGCATCCCCTAATTTTTAATTAGGGATATAGCAGACAGCGGGACGGGAGTTGCTTATGCAGATGGATGATCTGCTCCAAATAAAAAATCGCACAGCTCGCAGTAAAGTGCGTCGTCATGCATGCTGTGGCCAAGGCCTTTGGTTTCGATAAACCGCGCGTGTTTCCAGGCTCCGGAGATCTTGCGTGCTTCTTCGAAAGAGACCACTTCGTCGTCGATGTCGTGCGCGATGATGCCATTCAAGTTAAGTTTGGTGCCGAAGATTTTGCCTGAGAAGTCTTCAAGCCTGAATTTAAACCGCTCGAGGAAGAAGTTTTCGAGCAGTGTTACCATGCGGCTGTTAAGGCTTAGTAATTCGATGTAGTTACGGATCAGGATTTTAAGATCGGATGGAGCGCCCAAAAGAATCATTTTAGTGATCGACGGATGCTGGTATGCCGACTGGTAGTAAACGCAGGCGGCGCCGCCGAGCGAATGGCCGATCAGGAAAACGGGTTTAAATTCGCGGACGATTATATCGATGAACTCGGCGTAACGCGGAATGTTGAATTCACGGCCGGCGGAGAGTCCGTGTGCAGGTGCATCAATCGCGATGATCGTGCTCCCGGACTTTTGCAGATACGGCAACATGCGTTCCCACCGCGAGGCGTTGCTTTCCCAGCCGTGGACGAGCAGGATCACGTTGTCGTTTCCTGCCCAGGTGTATGTTTGAAAGGCCTGATTGTCGTGGATGTGGGTTTTTGTTTCGGCCTGTCTTAAGATTTCGGGCAGTTGTTCTTTCAGAAGCCGCCCGTCGCGCGGTTCGCTGAAGATGCGATAGGCGAGCAAAGCGGCCATGCCCGGGTTAATATAACTCAGGATGTTAATGTAGACGCCAAGCGATTTGGCCAATAAGAATTTTTTAATTTTTCTCATAAAAAAATCCCGACGGTGCGGGACTTTAATTTATATGCTTGCGAACAATTGTTCCATTTTTTCCCGCTCTTCTTCGGCGAGTGTGCTGTCGACCAAAATTCGTCCGGAATGTTCGTCGGTGATGATTTTCTTTCTCGAGGCAATTTCGACCTGCGTCTGTGGCGGTATCGTGAAGAATGACCCGGCTGATGCGCCTCGCTCGATTGATACGACTGCAAGACCGTTCCTGACGCTGCTTCTGATTCGCTGGTACGCTGCAAGCAGGCGCTCCTCGATCATTTGCTGATATTCGTTCGACTTTTCGGTCAAGAACGTTTCTTCTTTTTCAGTCTCGGCCATGATGGCTTCGAGCTCCGATTTTTTATGCTTCAAATGCGACGATTTAGTTTCTAATCGCTCTTTAGATTGTGAGATTACTTCTTTTTTGTGTTCGATCGAGGCTTTCATTTCCTTGATTTGCTTTTCCGCAAGCTGGATTTCAAGCTCTTGAAATTCAACTTCTTTTGTCAATGAATTGAATTCACGGTTGTTGCGGACGGTCTCCTGTTGCTTAGTATAACGTTTTATCGCTTCCCTGTGCTCCTCAATCGCTAATTTTTTGGCTTTTATATTGTCTTCAACAACTTCAAGTTCGCCTTTGAGTTTGTCTAACCGCGTGGTCAAACCTGCGACTTCGTCTTCCAGATCTTCCACTTCAAGCGGTAATTCGCCCCGTACGTTCCTGATTTCGTCAATTCGGGTGTCGATTAACTGCAGGTCATACAGTGCTCGTAATTTATCCTCAACACTCAATTCTTTTGTATTCGCCATATGCTATAAGTACTTAACTGGATTTGTATTTTCGTCCGATAAAATGATTGCAAAATTAGGAATTTTTTTCGTAAGAAAATCAACTATATAATTTTTTGTATAGCGCTCACTCTCGAAGTGGCCAATATCGGCCAGCAGTAACTGACTGTCAGCTTCGTAGAAGTTGTGGTACTTTAAATCGGCGGTTAAAAATGCATCGGCGCCAGCCTGAATTGCATTGTTTATTGCAAAACTTCCCGATCCGCCCACAACTGCCACTTTTTTTATTTTTCTATCGATAAAAGCCGAATGCCTGATGCCGCCGCACTCGAGTTTTTCCTTTACGGATTGCAGAAATAATTTCTGGTCCATTTCTTCAGGAAGTTCGCCAATCATTCCGAGGCCAATGTGTTGATGCAAATTTTTCAGATCGTAAATTTCGTACGCCACTTCTTCGTAGACATGCGCGTTGAAAAGCGCTTTAAGTATCTTTGACTGGAGATATTTTTCGAAAGTGACTTCGATCCTGACCTCGGTGTTCTGCACGAATTCAAATCGCTCACCCACTTCAGGATTTGAATTTTCATTTCCCATGTACGTGCCGATGCCCTGTGTATTGAAACTGCATTTTTCGTAGTTTCCGATGTTTCCGGCGCCTGCATCGATCAGTGCATTTCGTACCTGTTCGGCATTTTCGGGAATTGTGTAGGCGATAAGCTTCTGGATAAAGTTTTGTTTCGGGATCAGGATTTTAGTATTTGTGAGTCCGAGCGCGTCGCAAAAAATCTTATTGACGCCGTTGCGATGATTGTCAAAAGCGGTATGTACGGCATAGATTGAAATGTCGTTTTTAATCGCTTTGATTATTGCTCGCTCAACATAGTTTTTACCAATGATTTTCTTCAACGGCGCAAATAGAATAGGATGGAAGCATACAATCATATTGCATTTCTTGGCAATTGCTTCATCAATAACTGGTTCGAGCGCGTCGTGGCAGACAAGAATTCCTGTGATTTCTGCGTTAGGATCGCCAACCAGTAGGCCTACGTTATCGAAATCTTCGGCATAGCTTGTCGGCGCAAGTTGTTCGAGGACGGCGGTTATCTCTTTTATTTTCATGTATTCTTTACATTTACGTGGCCCATTTGCTCAGAAAATCCTTGATTTGCCATTTATCGCCGACTTTTTGCATCTGCAAAACGCTGCCGCTATTGTGTTCAATACTTCGGTAGAAGACGACTTTCACCAGTGCGTGCGTATTATTAGCATAAAAAACCGGCTTGCTGACGATCATCAGTCGCTGGTTGTTTAGGTTTAGGACGGCCCTTTTTTCGTTGTAGCCCTCCACGCTTTGACATTCGTTTATTTTAATACTCAGTTTCGATTGGTCGGCTTCGAAAATTTTATCGAGCGCCTGACGCCAATTTTCAGGTTTAGTATCTGTCCTAACCTGGCGCCGGATATTTTTTACCTCGGCCGCCGGCAGTTTGAGCGAATTGACCGTTTCGAATAATTCTTCGTTGTTATTAGGTTTGTCACAATATATGTATAGTAACTGACTGCGGTTTTTATAGACCGGCTTTTCATTCTTGTAATAATGTTTGACGATGGGTTCGAGAATTGCGGTATCGGTATCCTGAGCGGTGAGTGAAGCAGCCGACAAAAAGAAAAAAGCGGCATAGACTAAAATTCGCATGATTTCAATATTACATATTCGTTTCATCCCAAAGATAAAATATTATACTTTCGTAGTATGGATTTATTGCGAAAAATACTGTTTCCGTTTGCCGCATTGTACGGTGCGATCACGCAATTTCGCAATTTTTTGTATGACAAAGGTTTTTTAAAATCATACCAATACGATAGTGTTCCTATCATAACCGTGGGGAATTTAAGTGTGGGCGGAACCGGAAAATCGCCACAAATCGAGTACTTAATCCGGTTGATGTCGACTCGTTACAGCCTTGCCACATTGAGTCGCGGCTATAAGCGGCAATCTAAGGGATTTGTATTGGCCGATAAAGAAGCCAGTGCAGAAATTCTTGGCGATGAACCATATCAGTTCTTTATGAAATTTCCACAGATACGCGTGGCCGTTGATGCCGATCGGGTACGCGGAATTAATGAGTTACTATCGCTGGGCGATCGGCCGGAAGTTATTTTGCTTGATGATGCTTTTCAACATCGGCGTGTGAAGTCGGGTTTTACGATTCTGCTCACGACGTATGGCGATCTGTATGTCGATGATTTTCTTCTTCCGACGGGAAATTTGCGCGAAAGCCGGCGCGGGGCGAAACGGGCCGATGTGATAATCGTTACGAAATGTCCCATTAATTTATCCGATTCCAAACGCGTCGAAATCAGAAGCAAAATCAAGTTGAAACAGCACCAGCAACTGTTTTTTTCCTTTATTGACTACGACCAAAATGTGTATTCGACATCGGGTTCGCTGGCGCTCGCGGCATCGTTGGAGCAGCCAAAAGTAATAGTGGCAGGAATCGCGAAGCCG
>CAZLWZ010000095.1:0-6738 GCA_964563275.1 uncultured Flavobacterium sp. | reverse complement strand
CATCGCGCCTGGTTTGGGACCAGGAGGTCGCAGGTTCGAATCCTGCCACCCCGACGAAAGAATCCCTTCTGCAGTGCAGAAGGGATTTTTCATTTTACGGAAACGCCGAGCTCGCTCGGGCATTTCTGTAAAATGAAAAATCATTTGCGGCTGAAAAGCCGCGAAGGGATCTTTCAAGTCACCCCAAATACAGGATCACGGAGTAATCCTGCGGAAGTTAAAAAGTCGAAAGTCGTAAGTCGAAAGTCGAAAGTCGAAAGTGGGAAACTCTGTACTTCAGTTTAACACTATATATTTTCCCAATAATATGTTAAACGTAAAATTTATCAATACATTTAGGGCCAAGCATTTCTGTGTCCATGTTTAAATTCACATTCTTTTTGTGCTTTATAAGTTTCTTTAATTGCTTAGCGCAGTCGCCATATCAAAGCGTTATCGACACTTCCAACACTGATTATCATACAAGTCTTAAGACGATGTACGACAAACGCGCAGCGCAGTCTTCGGCCAGTTTAGTCGATATTAAAGACAAGGCGTACCGGAAAGCGGTTTTGGAGTCGCATAATGAACTTCGGGCGGATTTTATCGAAAAGGTTGACGGTGGATTGTTTTTTTTAACTCCGTTTTACGAGGAACGGGTCGATAGGCTATTTCAGCAAATTAAACAGTCCAATCCTGAATTTAAGGATTTGGCATCATCTCAAATATTACTGTCGTTCGCCAAAGATCCGAATGCTTATGCCATCGGAAACGGAATTGTGGTGATTAATCTTCCGCTATTAGCCAATTTGGAAAATGAGCACGAACTTGCATTTATAATCTGTCATGAGCTCGCCCACAACCTGTTGCGCCATGTGCACGACAATGTGAGGAATCATGCCGAACTAAGTATATCGCAGGAACTTAAGAAAAAGACTCGTGAAATTGAGAAACAGAAATATAACAAAGCGGCCACTGCTTCTAAATTATACCGCAAAACAATCTACAGCAACCGAAAGAGGCGGCGTCAGGTAGAATTTCAGGCTGATTCCCTTGGGTTTGTGTTGTACAAAAATGCATTTATTGGCCGAGAGTCGGCCGTTATCCGAAGCTTTGCAACATTGGATAACATAGACAAACATAAAGACTCGCTCGTTGATAAAGACTACCAAAAATTATTCTCTTCTGCTAAGCAACCTTTTAAAAGAGAGTGGATCACCGGAGACGAAATTAGCCGATATAAGTATGACAAGTCGCTTAAATTCTGGCAGATAGATTCGTTAAAGACGCATCCCGATTGCCTCGACAGGGCGGATCGTTTAAAAACTCTTTTTGCCGTAGGTACCGCAGATGAGAGCGAAGATACGCAGTATCATCTTATTGCAAAACAGGCTCAGTATGACCATATACTTGGGCTTTTCGTCATTCAGGAGTTTGGTGATTCGCTGTATAACGCATTATTACTGGCTAAGGATGACCCTGAGAATATTTACCTGAAGAAAATGATTTACGCCAATCTGGTCAAGATTCAGGATGCCAGAAACTCCTATACTTTAAATAAATACTTAGCTATGATGAGTCCGAAGTTTTCCCATAGTTATAATACTTTTTTATCGTTTTTGCGGCAGCTGCGCAAAAATGAGTTATCTGAAATTATAAACCACTATTCAATAAGCGAATGAAACAATTTACATTACTATTTATGTTATTGTGCTTTGGCGCCGTGATGGGCCAGGTACAAAAGTTAGGCGCACTTTCATCGGGAAAATTTCTTGATTCGGCCGTTATTATGGAGGAGGATGAAAGTGATGTTTTTGGGTATTGCCTTTTGTACGAATCCGATAGGAAGAGCAAGGAAGTATTTGATCTCGAATATGTAATACTCGATAAAAACCTGAATAAACTGACGTCGGTAAATTTAACGCAAGCGGTCTTTAAGACGTGGATGGCAAAGACCCGCGCCGAAATCACCTTTGTGAAAAAAATAGATAATCAATTGGTCATTTCGGTAAACGACAGATTGGTCAAAGTGAGTGAAATTGAGATGAAGCCTTTTTTCAACCACAGGTTTATAAATGTGAACCTTAATGATTTTTCTTATTCAAGAGAATACAATTATGAAGATTTCACCAAGAAGGAATCGGTTCATGCGGCCGGTGACAAAATGGGATTTGACGATTTCTGGAATTTGCAGAAACTGATCAAAACTAAAACTGAATATTTCCTGGCTTTTGCCTCACCTGACTACAATCCGAAGGCGGCGGCAATTTCAAACTTTTTAACTTTCGATTTTAAGCGGCATCAGTCGGTTAAGAAGTTTGCGCTATTAGATAAAGATCTAAAGGTTGTTTGGGAACGGGATATTAATTCGGATAAAAAAACTGCGACCAAATATGAATATCTCGATTCAGATCAGGACGTATTGCTTTTGAAAAAAGAAACATTGATCAAGAAAGCCGCATTGGAGGCCAAAAGTATTGAGGCTTATAATATAAAGACCGGCCAGTTTTTGGGTGAGATCGAAATCAAAGATGATAAGTACGATATCAATCTGAATAGTATATCGCTCAACAATAATAACATCCACGTGTTTACGAATACCTATGATCCCAAGAAGGGCAACAATCTCGGATACGGTCATCTTGTCTTTGATAAGCAGTCGCTTAAAGAAACGAAACGGACTTTCCACCTTTGGAAAAACCTGGCTGCGGCGATCCCGGGCGTCAATGAGATAGGAGTCATCACAAAAGGCGAATGGTTGTTGGCACAAGATTTTGTCATCACGCCCAAGGGTAATTTGCTGATGGTTCTCGAATCGTATGGAACACAATCAGGAGTCAATATGCTCACGAACACTCGAACCACATATGCAATGCTTAAAGATTTGTACCTGATTGAGTTCAACCCGGATAGCAGTATTGCTTTTACGAAAAAGATCGAAAAGAGGAATTCGGTTGAAATACCTTCGGGGCGCAACGGACTCCAGCTTAGGGAATTCGGCGTGTTTGATTATATTTTTTGCCAAAAGATCGATAAGACTGGCGACTTTGTAATGTATTATACGCTTAATGACCAAGAAGGCAATAGAAAGAAAGTGGCCCGAAAACCACTGTGGACACTCGGAATCATATCCAATATTGGCGGCGAATACGGATTTGAAACCTTACCGCTGTATGGAGACGATGTGAAGATTTATCCCGGTCTGGCAAAAAATGGATACATCAGGTTATTGGAGGTCAATCAAAAGACGAATCAGGCAGAGATGCGTTTGGAGAAAATTAATCTATAACCAAATCGTTCGATTGGCCGAAATTAAAAGCTGACAGACAAAAATGCAATGCAATAATCCATACGAATCGGAACATATAAAAAGTCGATCGCCGGGCTAAAATATCGGTCAAATATGCCGTACTTTTGCAGCACCAAAAATCACAACAGATGTCAGATATAGAAAAAGTAAAATGTCTTATAATAGGGTCGGGCCCAGCGGGGTATACTGCTGCGATCTATGCGGCGAGGGCAAATATGTTTCCGGTGCTTTATCAGGGAGTTCAGCCCGGCGGTCAATTGACGACTACCAACGAAGTTGAGAATTTTCCAGGCTATCCCGATGGCGTGACCGGTCCTGAAATGATGATCCAGCTTCAACAGCAGGCGCAGCGTTTCGGTACGGATGTTCGCGACGGCTGGGCAACCAAAGTCGACTTTAGCGGTCCGGTTCACAAAGTGTGGATCAATGATACAAAAGAGATTCATTGTGAGACTGTGATAATATCTACAGGAGCGTCGGCAAAATATTTAGGATTGCCTTCTGAGCAACAATATTTATTGTTGGGCGGTGGTGTATCGGCTTGTGCGGTATGTGACGGATTTTTCTACCGCAATCAGGAAGTTGTAATAGTGGGCGCCGGTGATTCGGCTTGCGAGGAAGCGCACTACCTTTCCAAACTTTGCAAAAAAGTAACGATGCTGGTGCGAAGTGAGCAATTCCGCGCTTCGAAAATTATGCAGGAGCGGGTTCGGAAAACCGACAATATAGAAATATTGCTGAATACGGAAACGCTTGAAGTTTTGGGCGACGGACAAGTTGTAACCGGAGTTAAGGTTATTGATAAAACAACCACGGAAGTACACGAAATCCCGGCTACCGGATTTTTCGTTGCGATCGGGCATAAACCAAATACCGATATTTTCGCTGATTATATAGATCTTGATGAAACCGGATATATATTGAATGTTCCCGGAACTTCAAAAACCAATGTTGCGGGAGTTTTTGTGGCAGGCGACGCGGCCGACCATGTTTATCGACAGGCGATTACCGCTGCCGGGACCGGTTGCATGGCGGCACTTGACGCCGAACGCTACCTGGCTTCGTTGGAATAATAGAAAGCATATCCCGGTCAGAAGCCGGGATTTTTTTATCGTATTAATTTTTTTGCAAGTGTCGCACTGTCGGTGAATTTCCGGATTTCAATCTTTGGCTCTCCTGAAAGTTCGATTTTCGATTTGCCCGATGCGTCGATTATTGCTTTGGTGCTAACGGTAATTTTACACTCGGATTGCCCCTCGGTCAGCAGTTCTGCATTTGTTGCTGAGAGACCTTTGGCCGAAAAATCGGCATCACCGTCCAATCGAAGTTTCAGATTTACAACGTTGCCCTCTATCGAAGCCGAAGATTTCTGATACATATCGAAATTCATCGTGGTGGCAGAAACGTGTGCCTTGACAGTAGCGTTTTTACTCGCCTCAATATTGATCTTCTGGGCCGTCAAATTCAGTTCGTGACGCGTCTTATCGTTTGCGGTTATGGTAACTTCATTTCCTTTTACGGTTCCGAAAAAACGTGCTGAATCGAAAAGTTTGATTGTAAGATTGGCGAGATCCATATCGTTTAACGCGGTAATCATGACGTTATTTCGGGCAACAATTAAATCCAGATCCGACGTATAGGTAACCCGCACACTAAACTTTTTCGCTGAGGTAACATCGCTTAAAGAATTTAGCAGCAAAGTTCCTGCTGATACCTTGTAGCCAATCGCGTCGTGTAAATTATCGTCGGCCTCAATTTCTATTCCTGCCACGGCACCTTTAATCAGAAAGATTTCGACATTGTCGCCGACTTCAATATTGTCGAATGGTGAAATCTCTTTTGTTTGCAGTGTTACGATTCGGGAGCCTTTTATTTTTTCTTTTTTCTGAGAAAAGGCTGTAGTTGACAGTAAAATCAGAAATGCCGTTGCGATGATCGTCCTCATAGGTGCGCTTGTTTTAAGCAAATATAGAAAAGATCATCTTCATTGGTCAGCCGGAGCGGAAATAACGCGGTAGTAGTTTTTGCTTGTAATCGTCCAGGATGAATATAAACGAATAATTTTGGCGGAGCAGGATTAGCATCGCATTAATTACAAACGTGGGCAGGTTCCTGAATTTCTCGAGATAATAATCGTTTACGGCAGATTTATAGTTGTGGGTCAGGAATGGAATTGCTGTTTTCGAAAAAACGTATGATAACCTTTCCGGCCTCAGTGGCCTGTATTCTGAAATAAACCGCAAATTTAACAGTTGGTCCTGTCGCAAACCTTCGAATAGGTCCACAACCGACAGTGGCACCTCGTGATCATCAACAAAATAGATGCCTTTGTGCGCATCAATTGCAATCCATTTTTCCAGTTCTTTAGAATAAATCTCATTGAAAGTGTGGCCGTAGGTGGTTTTGTAAAACCGGTCCACACAATTCCATTCTTTCGACGGTATTTTGTTTAACAGACAAAATTGATTGAAGACCATTGAAAAATCACTGCAAACACCACCTTTTCCGTACAACATTCCGCGGAGGGTTCTTTCCGATGAACTTGACAATGCCGGCCCCACAGGGGTTTTGTTTCTCAAAAATGCCGCGATTTGCAGTGCTTTTAAAAAATCATCAGCGTTGGAATCGACGGCTATTTCTTTGTTAACTTCATGAAAAAGATCAGGGACATCTGCGGGACTGTTGATCCAATCGAACCGCCCAAGATTGTCAGAATCATTCCTGTCGGAGTTCTTGGCCAACAACAGGTATCGAATGTAGTAAAGCACAGGGTGCCGAGCATATGAAAAATTTCGCAAAATCATTCACAGGGAAATTTGTAGTACACACTAATTTCAATGTAGTGGGGAGATTAAAGATAAATTAAAATTCCAAACATCAAAACCCTAAACAAAAAGTTTTTAAAATGAAAAACCACCCAGATTTATGATGTTTCGGGCATTTGGCGTGGGTAAATTAACGCTGTGAAACACTCCCAGCCGAACTTGACTCTTTACTGATTGTTTTTGGGATGTTGAAATATTCGATTGAGCTTCCGCTTGATGCTCTTGCCTCGAGCGCAATAATAGGATGGATTTCGGTACTGCTGCCACTTGACGCTTTGGAAGTGACATGATTTGCAAGTAACGAGCCCGCCTCAACCGAGCTGCCGCTCGACGACGATGTTTCAAGATTTATGGCTTTGCCTTTCGCTTCAATCTTACTTCCGCTAGAGCTCTCTATTGCAAGATTTTCGGCTTCAACCGAGACTTCGGCCTTGCTTCCGCTCGTGGTTTTAACCAGGAGGTTTTCTGCCACTATAACGCCAGAACCAACAATTAACGAGCCTCCAGACGCCACCAAGCCTTCAATGTGTGGCATCGATACTTGAACGACAGGTGTTTCGTGTGAATTATAACCTTCTGTAGATGAAATTGTCAGAACGCCGTTTTCAACAGCAGTACGTATTA
>CAZLWZ010000094.1:0-6745 GCA_964563275.1 uncultured Flavobacterium sp. | reverse complement strand
GCTTCGGCACCGGTCCACACGCGTCCTTGAGCAATGGCATCGACTTGTTCAACAGTCATATTTCTTCCCGCAGCTACACGGGCGACAAAGGTTGTGTAAATATTCTCGACACTCTCCTGCACCACATTGCGGTAAGACTCGCTCAGTGGCTTAAACGGACTGTAGTCGGCCGAGTTCTGATGCGTTTGGACCTGCTCTGAATGAATTCCGATCCGGTTAGAAAGTTCTGTCATATTCGGCAACATTCCAAACACACCTATTGAGCCTGTAATGGTACTATTTTCGGCAAAAATCTTGTTGGCGTTACATGCAATGTAATACCCTCCTGATGCAGCGGTATTTCCCATTGAAACCACCACAGGCTTCGTCTTTTTAGTCAGCTCGATTTCACGCCAGATCAGATCTGATGTCAATGCGCTGCCGCCAGGGCTGTCCACGCGCAAAACCACAGCCTTTATTTTGTCGTTGCGCCGTGCTTCACGTAGTGCGCGCCGCATCGATTCTTCGCCAACGTACGATACGTCGCCCTCGCCGCTTAATATTGTTCCCTGGGCGTAAATAATTGCAATCTTATCCGAAGCCGTCACATTTCTTGGCCTTAAAATGACATTTTGGGTATAGTCCAGCAGTTCGATTTTGTTATAACTTTCGTCGTTTTTCACGTTTAAAGCCTTGCGGATGCCCGCGTGATATTCATCTTCGTACGCGATTTTGTCGATAAGCTTCTGCGAAAGAGCCATTTCCGGTGTTCGCGCAAGTAAACCATTTGCGATCTCATTTACACGATCGGCAGTGATGTTCCTGCTTTGCGCAATGTCGGCGGCAATCCCGCTCCAAACCGAATGGAGTAAAGCCGACATCTGTTCGCGGTTGGCTTCGCTCATCTCATTGTCAAGAAACGGTTCGACGGCACTTTTATATTTACCATGGCGGATAACCTCCATTTTTACGCCTGATTTTTCCTGAAGGTCTTTGAAGAAAAGCACCTCCGCAGACAGGCCTTTGAATTCCATTTCGCCCACAGGGTTTAAATAGATCGTATCGGCTACAGAATCAAGATAGTACTCTTTCTGACTATACGAGTTCGAGTAGGCTACCACAAATTTACCTGATTTCTTGAAGTCTTCGAGTTGGTCCCGGATGGCTTTTGTCTGCGCCAGTCCTGTCAGGGAATTGTTGTTCAAGATCGAAATCCCTTTGATTTTGTCGTCCTCTTTAGCGGCTTTAATCGCTTCGAGAATATCGCTTACCCCTACGCTTTTTCCTTCGGAAAACAGCGTTACGAGTGGATCTTTATATTTCCCGGCATAATCCTGATTAACATCTTCCATGTCAAATACCAAAACCGAATTTGTTTTGACAGGAGCGACATCGGAGCTTCCGCCAAACAGCGCACCCAGAATCAGGATTCCGAAAAAGAACAGCATGCAGAACACAAACAATCCGACGACTGTCGACAATACATTTCCTAAAAATCTCATATAAATAACTTTTTTTGGTAAGACCGCATTACCGTGAAGTGTTACAAAACCTTATGTGCCGACTCGGGATAAACTTATCAACACAGGCTGCAAATATAAATTTTTATAAAATTCTTTTAGTTAATTTGTCAATAATATGGGGATGCAGAATCAGGTTATTTTAGCAATAGGAAGCAACGTAGGCGAAAGGGAGTTACAAATACAGCAGTGTATCGCAAAAATCCATCAAAAGGCGGGGACGGTCGTGAAAACATCGCGGCTGTATGAAAGTCCGGCGGATGGCTTCATCGGATCGAATTTCTATAATTGCGCCATTTTACTTCATACGATGGCTGGCGCCGATGAAATCTTCGAGCAAACTGTTTTGATAGAGCAGGAAATGGGCCGGAGCAGATCGTTTGGAAGCGGCTATGAATCCCGAACAATCGATATTGATATTATTGCGTTCAATGAAGATATCATTGCGAGCGAACGTTTGACAGTGCCGCACCCGAGGATGCACGGACGGCTCTTTGTACTGAAGCCGATGTCTGACCTTGTTTATGATTGGGTGCATCCGGTTTTGAAAAAGACGGTACCGGAGCTGGTACAGCAAATTGCGGATCGCGGTAATTGCGTGCCCATCGCGGATTTGGAATCGCCACTTCGGAAAATTGTCCTGGAGAAATATAATTATATAGCTATTGAGGGAAACATCGGCGCCGGAAAAACGACGTTGACTAACAGGATCGCCGAAGATTTTAATGCAAAAACGGTCCTCGAACGTTTCGCCGACAATCCGTTCCTGCCCAAGTTTTACGAGGATCAGCACAGGTATGCGTTTCCGCTGGAAATGTCCTTTCTGGCCGACCGTTATCAGCAGATTTCAGACGATCTCGCCCAATTCGATCTATTTAAGGATTTTATTGTAGCCGATTACCACATTTTTAAATCGCTGATTTTTGCTAAAATTACCTTGACCGAGGATGAGTATCGGTTGTACCGCAAGCTGTTCGAAATAATATATAAGGAAATGCCAAAACCCGACCTGTATATTTACCTATATCAAAATACGACGCGTCTCTTACAAAACATAAAGCATCGTGGCCGAAGTTACGAACAGGAAATTCCGGCAGAATACCTCGACAAAATCAACCGTGGTTATCTTGATTATATTAAATCGCAACCTGACCTGAATGTGCTTGTAATCGATGTTTCCGAAAAAGATTTTGTGCAGAACCAACAGGATTATGTTTATATTTTGGATCAGATTTCGGCCGCCACCTAAGGCTGGAAATTAATTTTGGAAAACAAATCCCATACTACGATTCCGGTGCTGACCGAAATATTGAGTGAGTGTTTCGATCCTAATTGAGGAATTTCAATACTGCCATCACAAAGTTCGATTGCCTGCTGTGATACTCCGAAGACCTCATTGCCGAATATCAATGCAAGTTTCTTCTTGGGTATGTTAAAGTCCTGAAGCAGGATCGAGTTCTCGACTTGTTCTACTGCATATACTGATATGTCAGCGGCATGAAGTTCGGTTATTAGCGGTGCAATTGCTTCGCGATATTCCCACGCAACAGTGTCGGTTGCACCGAGGGCGGTCTTATGGATTTCTTTGTTAGGAGGTGTGGCAGTGATGCCGCACAGATAGATCTTCTCTAACAGGAAAGCGTCGGCAGTCCGAAAAACCGATCCAATATTATGCAAACTCCGAACATCATCAAGTATAATGATTACAGGTGTTTTTTCGGCTTCTTTGAATCCGTCGACCGTCTTTCGGTCGAGTTCGCTGTTGTCCAGTTTCCTCATATTAAGATAAAAAAAAAGGCTTCCCATAAATGAAAGCCGTTTGATAGTTCTGTTCAATATTAGCCTCGCGGAACCTGATTGTCAACTACGTTTCCTTTAATTGTTAACGTAATTGGATCTGGTGATGCATTGGTGGTCACAGTAACCGATTTTGTAAATACTCCCTTTCTGTCAGTTGCGTATTTTACGCCAATTATTCCTGATTCCCCCGGCATTATTGGCTCTGTTGGTTTTGTCGGCACAGTGCAGCCACATGACCCTGTCGCGTTTACAATTATCAATGGCTTGTTCCCGTTATTAACAAAGTGAAATTCCCGGCGGCCGTCCGAATTATGTTCTATTGTTCCGTAGTCGATAATTTCGCTTTGGAACAGAATTCCTGGCCCGTCTACTTTTTCAGGGGACACTTTAACCGCAACCGGTGCGATTTTCTTTACAGCAGGTTTTTTATCCTGTGCATTGGAAGTAGTTAATCCTACAATAGTGAGCGCTGCAATTAAAAGTATTTTTTTCATCTTTTATTAATTTATAAAATTAAAATACGCAACAAATTTATAAAAAAATCGTCTCTCACCCCGAAAGCGCTCGAAAAAATGTGAATTTTGAAGGTTTGAAGTAGGCTTCCGACTAAAAAATTTTAAATTCGCACGTACGAATAACAGCTATAAATTTAAAGTACCTGACGTTGGCATCGAAAGAAAAATCGCGAGAAACTCCTTTAATGAAGCAGTATAATGATATCAAAAGGAAATATCCCGATGCCTGCCTGTTATTTCGTGTAGGTGATTTTTATGAAACTTTCGGGGATGATGCAGTCAGGGCAGCAAAAATTCTGGGGATCGTACTCACTAAAAGAGGCGCAGGATCGGAAACAGAAACTGCGCTAGCGGGTTTTCCACATCATTCTCTGAATACATACTTGCCAAAATTGGTCAAAGCCGGCCTTCGTGTTGCGATCTGTGATCAGCTCGAGGATCCGAAGATGACAAAGACTATCGTAAAGCGTGGTGTAACCGAACTTGTCACCCCTGGCGTGTCTATGAACGATGAGGTGCTTCAGTCAAAATCAAACAATTTCCTGGCTTCACTCTATTTCGGTAAAAAGACTATCGGAGTGTCATTTCTGGACGTATCGACAGGAGAATTTCTGACATCACAAGGCGATGCTGATTATATCGATAAACTGCTTCAGAATTTTGCGCCGAGTGAAGTGCTGATGCCTAAGGCAAAAAAATCCGAATTTCGTGAGATTTTTGGAGAAGATTACCACAGTTTTTATCTTGAAGACTGGCTCTACAATATTGATTACGCGGTCGAGGCCCTGACAGGACATTTCCATACCGTTTCACTGAAAGGGTTTGGCGTGGAAGAACTGTCGGACGGAATTATCGCATCGGGCGCTATCCTGTATTATTTATCCGAAACGCAACATAATAAAATTCAGCATATCACATCGATACAGCGTATTGCCGAAGATGCTTATGTGTGGATGGACCGCTTCACCATCAGAAACCTGGAACTGTATCACAGTTATAATCCAAAT
The DNA here is from genome assembly GCA_964563275.1 of uncultured Flavobacterium sp. GTDB lineage: Bacteria > Bacteroidota > Bacteroidia > Flavobacteriales > Flavobacteriaceae > Flavobacterium. The sequence goes on along the minus strand of CAZLWZ010000094.1, from coordinate 1,924 downwards.
GCGGTGACCTTGCTCGATGTCATCGACTGTACGCTGTCGCCAATGGGTGGCAGGTTGTTGAAGCGATGGCTCGCGCTTCCATTAAAGGATGTTGGTAAAATTACAGAGCGGCACGAGGTCGTTTCTTATCTGATCGAAAATCAGAATATTCTTAAAGATGTCCAGAAGCAAATCAAGCAAATATCCGACCTTGAGCGGCTGATTTCGAAAATTGCAGCTGCCAAGGTGTCCCCGCGTGAGGTGATCTACTTAAAAGAGTCGTTGGATGCTATACTTCCAATTAAAGCATTTGCACTGGAGAGTTCGAACGAAGCGGTAAAAATCATTGGGGACAGTCTGCACAGCTGCGATCTTCTTCGTGAAAAGATTGCATCAACATTGAATCGCGAGGCTCCGGTAGCAATCGCCAAAGGCAACGCAATAGCTAAAGGCGTGCATTCCGAACTCGACGAGTTGCGCGCGATATCTACATCGGGAAAAGAATTTCTGGACCGAATCGAGAAACGAGAATGTGAGCTAACCGGAATTTCATCATTGAAGATTTCTTTCAACAATGTTTTCGGATATTATATCGAGGTCAGGAACACCCATAAAGATAAAGTGCCGGCCACATGGATCCGAAAGCAAACACTTGTCAATGCCGAACGGTATATTACCGAGGAGCTAAAGGAGTATGAGACGAAGATCCTTGGAGCCGAAGAAAAGATCCACAAGCTAGAGGTTCAGTTATTTGAGCAGCTCGTGCAGTGGATTGCAACCTATATCAAGCCGGTGCAGCATAACGCGAATCTCATCGCTCAACTGGACTGCCTTTGTTCCTTTGCGCAACTTGCCATCGAAAATCAGTACGTAAGACCTGAAATTGATGACAGTTTCGAACTCGAAATCAAGAACGGACGCCATCCGGTAATCGAAAAGCAGCTTCCGGTGGGGATGCCATACATTGCAAATGACGTGTTCCTGGACAGGGAAACACAGCAACTGATAATGATTACAGGACCCAATATGTCAGGTAAATCAGCAATACTACGACAGACCGCATTGATTGTCTTGCTTGCGCAGATGGGAAGCTACGTCCCGGCTGAAAGTTTGCGTATGGGCGTCGTCGACAAAATTTTCACACGTGTCGGAGCATCGGATAACATCTCGATGGGCGAATCGACATTTATGGTCGAGATGAACGAAACGTCTTCGATTTTGAACAATCTGTCTGACCGGAGTCTGGTACTGCTTGATGAAATCGGCAGAGGAACTAGCACGTACGACGGAATATCGATTGCATGGGCTATCGCCGAGTATTTGCACGAACATCCCGGGCGCCCGAAAACACTTTTTGCGACGCATTATCACGAGCTGAACGAAATGGGCGAATTCATGCCGCGCATAAAAAACTTTAATGTATCGGTCAAGGAACTGAAAGATACTGTGTTGTTTCTTCGGAAGCTTGTTGCCGGCGGTAGCGCGCACAGTTTCGGAATACATGTGGCTAAGATGGCGGGAATGCCACAGACGGTTATTCAAAAAGCGCAGAAGCTGCTTAAGAAGCTTGAAAAGAACCATTCGGGTGAAGCGCTGAACGGCATCCGCGCAGCGAAAGACGAAATGCAATTGAATATTTTCAATCTTGATGACCCGTTGCTTGAGGAGATTAAAGATGAGATAATAAATCTGGATATCGATACTTTACAGCCCATCGAGGCGCTGATGAAATTAAACGAGATAAAACGGATGCTTTTACGCCGGTAATTGATAAAATATAGACGGTCAGTTGGTTATAATTTATGGCTTGATTTTTTTTAAAAAACCTTTGTATAATTGATTTAATGTATTAAATTTGCCTCCGCAATACGGAAGTATTCGTTCTTATTTAGATTGAAATGCGAAAATAGCTCAGTTGGTAGAGCGCGACCTTGCCAAGGTCGAG
>CAZLWZ010000093.1:0-6779 GCA_964563275.1 uncultured Flavobacterium sp. | reverse complement strand
CAGGATTTGATGGATCAATGGGCAGAGAAAGATCCTGTCGATAGTTTCCGAAAATATCTTCTAAAACAAAATATCCTTCGTGAAGAGGTCGATGCGAAGTGGCGGGACGAAATCAAGACAGAAATTGAAGATCAACTGAAGATCGCAAATAAGGAGGAAGCCATTGTAGCCGACTTAGAAACGGAGTTAAATGATGTGTATCAACCATTTGATTTCGAAGAAATTAAACCGAACGGAGATGTAGAAAATATTCGGTTTATCGATGCGGTGTCGAATGGACTGCGACAGTCGATGGAGCGTCACGACAATCTTGTTATAATGGGTCAGGATATAGCCGAATATGGTGGTGCGTTTAAAATAACAGACGGTTTTGTTGACTTGTTTGGCAAAGATCGCATTATCAATACGCCTATTTGCGAAAGCGCTGTAGTCTCGGCCGGAATGGGGCTTTCCATCAACGGCTATAAAGCGATAGTTGAAATGCAGTTTGCCGATTTTGTTTCGACCGGTTTCAATCCTATCGTAAATTATCTGGCGAAAGTGCATTACCGATGGAACGAAAAAGCGGATGTCGTGGTACGGATGCCTTGCGGCGGCGGAACACAGGCCGGACCTTTTCATTCACAAACAAATGAAGCGTGGTTTACAAAAACCCCCGGCTTAAAAGTCGTTTATCCTGCATTTCCGTATGATGCTAAAGGCTTGTTGAACAGCGCAATTAATGATCCTAACCCTGTCATGTTTTTTGAGCACAAACAATTGTACCGCAGCGTGTATCAGGATGTGCCCACTGATTATTATACATTGCCGTTGGGTGTAGCAAGTGTACTACGCGAGGGGAAAGATATTACCATAATTGCTTTTGGGGCAGCGGTACACTGGGCATTGGAGACGCTTGATTTAAATCCGCATATCTCGGCCGATCTGATCGACCTGCGTACGCTTCAGCCACTCGACAGGCAAACAATTTATAAATCGGTACGGAAGACCAGTAAAGTCATAATTCTGCAGGAAGACAGTTTGTTTGGAGGTATAGCAAGCGACCTTTCAGCGATGATAATGGAAGACTGCTTTGAATATTTGGATGGGCCGGTAAAACGGGTAGCTAGCCTTGACACGCCAATACCATTTACCAAGGCGCTTGAAGATCAATATTTACCCAAAGGGCGTTTCGAAACGGCACTGAAGGAATTGATGGCATACTAAAACATCCCGCTTTTGGTGTAGTATTCGCGGTTTGTCTGCAACGGAATTATATCGTATTTTAGTTACTATAATTCCAAATCCTCTGTATGCGGCTAACCGTCAATCGAAAATCTGTGCGGGTTTATCCCGATCCTCGTCGCGTGATAGCGCGTTTTTATTTTTACGGTGAAGAGCGCGCCATTTTCATCATTAATAATGTAATGGCGATGGAGGATGAGAAAGTCAACTCATTGGTCTCGCCAATTTTGCAGGATTTTTCGAAGCGCCACCGCAATATTAGTGTGAAGCTGCTGAAAAGCTTTGAAAAGGTGAGACACTTTGTCCAGGTGGCTGGCTATACACCTGATTCCCTTAGTGACTTCCGTAAATATTTAATCGGAGCCTATTTTACGCATGAATACTCAATCGAGTCGGCAGCTTTCTTTAATCCCTCAATTGTTCCCGATCCGGACCAGACAAATCTCGAACATGGGCAGTTACGTGTGATAATTAGTTTCCGCGCCGTGGGCGAAGGCCATATCTCATCGGTGGTGTTCAGGAGGGGAATCATCAACCAACAAAACGACATCACGATCCTGCCTGCAGGCGATTATGTCGATGAAGCAGAAAAGATTCACGAAGCCGTTTACCCGAAGAAGCTATTTCTTCGGAAAGGTGCGGAAGCCGGTATAAATGCCGATTTTTTGGCTAAGGCCGATGATGTTCTTCAGGATCGTTTCAATTATCAAAACCTAAAAGAAATGGTGGCCGGGCATCAGCAAAAGACGGATGATAACAATCTCGTCAACGAATACAGAATGATTCTTTCATTGTTGGACAGTTATCGCAGAATCAATTTTTCACTGGATACCGATATTAGCGACCGCGTTATTTTCCCTATTTCCGAATTCGAAAAAAATGGAATAGAAGATGCGAGATTCGTATGCTTTACAAAAGAGAACGGGGTGAAAGTATATTATGCAACCTATACGGCCTACGATGGGATGCATATCATGCCAAAATTACTTCAGACGACCGACTTCTATGAATTCAAAACATCGCCATTAAATGGTGTAGGTGCAAAAAACAAAAACCTTGCTCTGTTCCCGCGCAAGATCAACGGAAAGTTTGCGATGTTATCCCGGATCGACGGATGGAATAATTACCTCATGTATTCCGACAATATAAATGTATGGGATAGTCCGAAGAAAATCCAGTCTCCCAAATATCCGTGGGAACTCGTGCAAATTGGAAATTGTGGCTCGCCACTGGAAACCGATAAAGGGTGGCTTGTAATAACGCATGGTGTAGGTCCGATGCGCCGATACTGTATAGGAGCCTGCCTGCTTGATTTAAATGATCCCGAAACTGAAGTCGGAAGGTTAAAAGAACCGTTGATAATCCCTAATACAGACGAGCGTGAAGGATATGTACCCAATGTAGTGTACTCGTGCGGTTCAATAATTCACAATGGCGAACTAATCATAGCGTATGGTTTGTCGGATCATAGTTCCGGATTTGCAACCGTGAACCTGGATCAGCTTCTAACAAAACTTATTGACGATACTAAATAAAAAAAGCCTATCATAAAGGCTTTTTGCTAAATTCCAATCGTTCCGTCAAATTTTCCGGCTGATTTTACATTGTCATCCGGAGCGTTTTTGTCATACGTACGGTTGAAAGTGGGACGTTCGTTGGTGCTGTTTTCGTTTATGTGATCGTTGCTGATCGCAATAGGGTCGTCATCATCAATATTGCTATTATCAGTATCATCGTATTTATGAAAATCATCCGATTCATCGAAATTCTGATCTTCTTTATGATCATAGGTTGAGTCTTGATTCAATCCCGGATCGTCTATTTTGCGGTCTTTCCCGTCTTGCAAAAACATGCCTTCCGGATGTTCTTCGTCCCAAAATGGATTAAATGGCGTTTCCATAGCATGTTTGTTTAGTTGTTGTCATTTTTAAACGAAGGTTTATCATCTACTTCATTTGGATCTGTGTCATGATCTTCGTCGATGGTTAATGAAGTACCGTCTTTTGATGTGTCTTCAAGATCGGCATTGACCGGGGAATCCAAATCCTCAGGATGATCGGTCGCAAGTGACGCTAAATCTGGTTCTTTCTTTGGATTATTATTATGATCAGTGTCCATCGTATTGGCATTGTCGGGGTTTTTTTCATCATACTGACGTTGCCGTGGTGTTGTTTTCCCTTCGCTTCCGCGCGATCCTTCGAAATGCGTTTCCATAAGTATGTCTTTATTTGGGCCGCTTCTCATGAAACAGCCAGGTTCTTATTCTAAAACAGGCCTAACAGGTAATAAATAATAATGAAGACTATTATAGTACCAAGACAGCCGCCACCAAGTTTTTTCGCGCCCCAGCCGGCGAGAATTGCTTTGAAAAATCCGTTCATGTTATTGATTATGTTTGTTATTCATTATCCTTTGCATGCGGATCGTTCTTGGCAACATTCTGACTTTTATCATCAAATTCAGCATCAACCTGAATTTTCTGTGTGTCAACGTCAAAATTTTCATCATTCGTTAAAGTCTCATCGTAATCTTTGTATTGTTTATCTCGGGTATTGTCGCGAATATTATCGGGGTTGCGCTGGTTGGAATGTTGATAATTTTGACTCTTATCATTATAGTGTTGACGCTGCTGATTCACTTTTCCCTGATTCTGATTCATATTTGCCATGATTTATATTTTTTAGAATTCGTAATAGCTAAAGTACACACAGCGTGCAAAACTGTACTTACGGAATTTGCAAGAATTATTACATAATCGTGGAGAGAAAAAAAAGCTGATAGAAATCAGCTTTAGTTGTCGCCTTGTAGCGCGAAGTACATTTCATTTACGTCATAATCCAGATCGAAGTCTAACATATCGTCTATATCTTCCGATGAGTTGATGCTTATGATGTTGTTTAAATCTGAATCATTTTCCTGAAAGCCGTTGTCCGGTGTGTAATTAGTTTCCATAGGTTATATTTTTTAAGATGTGTTTCCACAAATTTCAATAAAGACCGGCAGGAAACGATTACACAATTTTTAAACATTATTGTACAATTCTCACTCGGGATTAAAATCTTCCGGAAAGCAGGCTTCCTCCAATAGGTGCCACCGCCTCCACACCAAGTTTGCGCATCATTTCGTAGGTTGTACATACAGCAGCAGACGTAACCGGTAAGCCAATCGTTTGTTCAAGTTTATCAATAGCTGATAACGATGGCATTTGTACACACGCCGATGCCACTACAACATCAACGTCTGTTAAATCGAGACGCTTATATATCTGTAACAGATTTTCGGGATCTTGTGCCGCCACCTGAAGGTTATCCGGTATTTCGAGGGCGATCGAATCGACGACATCAAAACCCTGATGCTCGATATAATCGACTACCATGTTTGTCAGCGGTCTCATATAAGGAGTTATCAATGCGACTTTCTTTGCACCCAGTGCACTTAGGCCGTTGATTAATGCGCCGGCACTAGTCACAATAGGAGTAGGGAAATCATTAGCGATTGTCTGCTGATGTAAATTCACTTCCGATACGCAATGGTAACCACGACCCATACTCATTATTGCGACCAGACATGCATACCCCATCACATCGACCTGGGCATCGGATAATTCAAGTGCACATTTTAAACTCATGGCATCCATTGCTTCCAATTCCTCCTTCGTTACCTTTTTCATCCGCATCCGGCTCGAGTGGAAGGTGAAACGTTCAGGCAGAATTGTCTCGCGTGCGCGGAAAATGGCAGGGATTTCGGTTTCCATTGTCACATTTGACGATGGCACGATCTGGCCTATTCTATATGTTTTATCCATTAGTAGGTTTTGTTAGATGGTTCGCACTGTATTCACCAGGACACCGAATCCTTCGACCGAGGCTTCAATCACATCGCCATCCTGCAGCCATTCCTGCGGATTTCGGCCGGCACCAACTCCGGCTGGTGTTCCTGTCGCAATAATATCGCCGGGCTCTAGAGTAAATACTGTGCTCAAATCCTCAATTAATGCGTTGATATTAAAAAGCATAAACTTCGTGTTTGAATTCTGTTTTTCGACTCCGTTTACCTTTAGCCACAGGTTCAGGTTGTGCGGATCCTCGATTTCATCTTTGGTAATTAAGTAAGGTCCCATGGGAGCAAAAGTGTCTTGTCCTTTTGAGACGATCCACTGGCCCGCGCGCCGGCAATCCCTCGCACTTATGTCGTTAATAATAGTATAGCCAAAAACGTAATCCATAGCTTCTTGCTGCGGAACATATTTCCCTTTCTTACCGATGATCACGGCCAGTTCGACTTCCCAATCCAGTTGCTGCGTCAGTTTAGGATTCAGAATTATGTCGGTGTTTGTTGCTGTCACCGATGTAGGTGGTTTTGAAAAAATAATAGGTTTTTGCGGAAGTTCGTTTGATGTGTCCAATGTACGTGCGCTTTCGGCGACATGCTCGGTATAATTCAGGCCTATGCCGATGATATTTTTTCGCGGCCGTGGAATAGGGGCGAGCAATGTTGCTTCGTTTATGGGGAAGCTGCATGATGCGATCGCGTTCTCGGTGGCGGTTTTTAGCAGGTTTGAAATTCGGTGCACTTCGTCGAGTCCGGCGTCGATCAAATCGAGCATTGACTTCGGAAATGACTGGTTGGTTTTATGTCCGAACAACGCCAGATCGATTATCGTGTCATCTTTAATAATGCCGAGTTTTTGTTCCTGACTGTCTTTTGTAAATGTTACTAATTTCATTGTAAAGTTCATTTATTGAAAAGGCCCTAGCCCTGGTTGCAGCGGAAATCCTGCCGTTTTTCCGGCAGATTGCAGCGTAAAACAGGAAATAGCTCCTAAATTTTCTGATAACCGTTGTTGTCTAAATATTCTTTCTCCTGATATAAACCGAGTTTTTCAATAACCGGCAAATCGTTGAACGAAAACAGCACTGCGTCTTCGCTGTCCGACAAATTAACGTGTTCATGCCAGGCCCACGACGGAACGCAGAAAATGTCGCGCTCCTGCCAGTCAAACCGTTGGCCGTCGATTACTGAATAGCCTTTTCCTTTGGCGCATTGATATACAAATGACCCCGTATGTTTGTGCGCACGCGTATGCTCGGCGGGGCGCAACAACTGAATTGACGCACCCATGGTTTGCATCACGTGACCGCCGGTCAGCGGATTAGAATAGGTCATGATAATTCCGTCGAACGGCGATCCTTCACCGACTTCGGCGGCAGCCAGCAGCGCAGGGTACACCGATTTCCACGAATATTTGAACAGGGGCGAGTAAGGCTTGTTCCAAACAACATCGGCAGGTATAACTCCTGATGCACTGTAACTTAAAGGTGAATAATTAACCGGATTGTTTAGCTCCTGCTTTCCGTCAAAAACAGCATAGTCATTGGCTTCAAGTGCATTCACCAAAGGAATGTCGAGTCCGTCCTGCCAGATGCACGTTTTGCCGTTTTCATCAACGCCATGTTCGTGCCAGGTAGAATTTGGCGTAATCACAAAATCATTTACCTCGAAAGTGATTTTGTTGCCGTCGACTACCGTATAACCGCCTTCGCCTTCCATTATAA
>CAZLWZ010000092.1:0-6861 GCA_964563275.1 uncultured Flavobacterium sp. | reverse complement strand
CGCCGTCAAGAGTATATTTAATACTGTTACGCGAACTGTTCTCAATCCCGATCACCGTTTCGGCGTTCCCGAAATGTCGCTGGACCTCACCTTCAACCGGAATAGAATTACTGCCTCGTCGAACAAAAACCGAATTAGCCGGAATCGTATGAATTCCTTTTTTAAAAAAAGACATTTTCGTATTCGCCCTGATCGTCACAAGTCCGATTACCTTATCCTTGGGCAAATTCGGGAACGGCACATTCTCATACTGGATCTGCGGCGGATTCTCCAAAAACGCATTCACCAGATTCTGAATCCGGCTATCATCAAAAAAATCATCACCCGTGATGGCATTGTCATGATCCTCCACGCCAACAACGATGTACGAATTATTGGCCGGATTCGAGTTCGACAACGCACAAATATGCTTTAAAAACTTCGCTTTCCCCTCGCGTGAATGCAAATTCAACTGCCGCTTCTTGTCATAAAAACTGCTCTCGTCGTTATGCGCGAGCAGGTTTTTAATGAGAAGTCGCTTATTTATCATCGCATTTTCTATTTTATTTGAAGCTGTTTCCCGTTATCCGCTATATCTTTTTAAAAGTTCCTTCGTCACCTTTAAAAAGGATACCGCTGCTACCGGGGCTAGGGCTGGCTCCGTTCTTCAAACCGTTCGGTTAACGATCGTGCTGCTGGCCTGTGCCGTTGACATCACCAACAAATCGGCGATATTTACATGCGGCGGCCGTGTTACTACAAACACGATAATATCGGCTATATCCTCAGCCTGCAAAGGTTCGAAACCTGCATATACTTTAGCGGCGCGCTCGACATCACCTTTAAAACGAACTTGCGAAAACTCGGTCGCCACCATTCCGGGATGGATGCCGCCCACCCGAATTCCATACTGATTCAAATCCATTCGCATCCCCTGATTGATCGCATCCACCGCATGTTTTGTAGCACAGTAAACGTTTCCGTTAGGATAGACTTCCTTAGCCGCCGTCGATCCAACGTTGATGATATGGCCGGCACGCCTGTCGATCATCTTCGGGATTATCGCTTTGGAAACATACAGCAAACCTTTCAAGTTAATATCAATCATCGCATCCCAGTCATCCTGATCGCCATCCTGAATCGGGTCGAGTCCGTGGGCGTTTCCGGCGTTATTGATCAAAATATCAATATCCATAAAATCCGGCGGCAGCGATTCAATGCTGCGCTTTACTTCATCCTTATTCCTGACATCAAAAAGCAATGTATGAACCTGTGTACGTTGCAGTAGTTCCTCCTGAAGTTGGGCAAGCCGATCCTCGCGCCGACCGCAAAGAATCACTTTATAACTGTTTTTGGCAAATGCGCGCGCCGTTGCTCTTCCTATTCCACTTGTTGCACCTGTAATCAATACTGTTTTCATAAACTATAATTTTTAATGGAACCGGCTGCCCGAACCTCATGGCAGACCTGCATCATAGTTGCCATTTCTGAAACCGATAAATTTTTACCCCAGACGCCCCAGTTCATTACGCCGGCAATTATTGAAGACAAATCAGTCGTTTATATATTGTTTGTCATAAATCCCATTTAACATCTGCGGAAAGATACTAATTAAGCGGCTAAAAAATTTTCAAAATTTCAATGGTCAGGTAGTGCACCAATGTCTTTATTAATCTTTGGCCAAAAACGTGGTGTGAAAAGTTAACCTTCCGCAAAATACCTTAAAAGACAGCCAATTCGCAGGCTGTCTTTTATATTTTTAACCAATTGTTAACAACGTTCCAGTAAAAAAATTTCCAATTTGCACGCGTTAATTTTACTCGGTAAAAATTGATCTAAACAACATAAAATGGAAGACACCACTGCCACTTTGGATATAAGGGCGATTAATGAAAAGATTGAAAGGGAAAGTGCTTTTATTGACCTGCTGAATTTAGAACTTGGAAAAGTTATCGTCGGGCAGAAGCACATGATTGAAAGGTTGTTGATAGGTCTTCTGGGACAAGGGCATATTTTACTCGAAGGTGTGCCGGGACTCGCAAAAACGCTTGCCATCAATACTTTGTCGCAGGCTGTTCAGGGGAGTTTCAGTCGGATACAATTTACACCCGATCTGCTACCGGCAGATGTTGTCGGAACTATGATATATAATATCAAGCAAAATGAATTCTCAATAAAAAAAGGACCGATTTTCGCCAATTTCGTCCTTGCCGATGAAATAAACCGCGCACCGGCAAAAGTACAGTCGGCACTGCTCGAAGCGATGCAGGAAAAGCAGGTTACAATTGGCGATACTACATTTAAACTCGATCGTCCATTTCTTGTGCTTGCCACTCAAAACCCGATTGAACAGGAAGGAACTTACCCGCTTCCCGAAGCGCAAGTCGACCGGTTCATGCTCAAAACGGTGATCGATTACCCGAAAATGGAGGATGAGCGAATGGTAATCCGCCAAAATTTAAAAGGCGCCTTTGAAACTGTGAACGCTGTAATTTCTACCGATCAAATCATCCGCGCACAGGCCGCTGTTCGTGAAGTGTACATGGATGAAAAAATCGAAAAGTACATTCTCGACATCATATTTGCAACGCGATATCCGGAAAAATACAAACTTGAAAAATTAAAACCGCTGATTGGCTTCGGCGCATCACCACGTGGAAGCATCAACCTGGCAACAGCCGCTAAGTGTTATGCGTTCATTAAGCGTCGCGGTTACGTGATACCGGAAGATGTACGTGCTGTCGTACACGATGTCCTCCGCCACAGGATCGGTGTAACCTATGAAGCCGAAGCCGAGAACGTCACATCGGTCGATATCATCAATAAGATCGTAAACGAAATTGAGGTACCATAATTTTGTTTGGAGTTTATTGTTTCAAGCGCAATGCCAGTGGAGCGTATCAGGAACCTTAAACCTTAGACTTTAAACAATTTGTGATGGATACAAAGGAGCTGCTTAAAAAAGTACGCAAAATCGAAATCAAAACCCGCAGACTGAGCGATCATATCTTCTCGGGAGAATATCATACATCTTTTAAAGGACGTGGAATGACGTTCAGCGAAGTGCGCCAGTACCAGTTTGGTGATGATGTGCGGGCGATCGACTGGAATGTTACCGCGCGATACAACGAACCCTATATAAAAGTTTTCGAGGAAGAACGCGAACTAACTATGATGCTGATGGTTGATATCAGCGGATCAGAAAGTTTCGGCACGAAAGCACAGTTCAAAGAAGACATAATTACCGAAATTGCCGCGACCATGGCTTTTTCGGCGACACAAAACAACGATAAAATCGGTTTGATTCTGTTTTCGGATCAAATCGAATTGTACATTCCGCCCAAAAAAGGAAAATCGCATGTTTTACGGATCATTCGTGAATTGATCGAATTCGAACCTAAAAGCAGAAAAACAGACGTTGCGATGGCACTCAGATTTTTATCAAGTGTAATGAAGAAAAAGGCGATTGTATTTTTAATCTCCGATTTCCTGACAGGTGAATTCGAGCATCCGCTTAAAATTGCCTCTAAAAAGCATGACATCACCGGGATCAGGGTTTACGACCGCCGCGAAGAAAGCCTGCCAAACCTTGGAATGGTCACTATGATGGATCCTGAGACCGGTCAGGTGCGTTTGGTGAATACAGGATCGAAATCGGTTCGGATGGAGTATGAAAAGTATTATCGGGAAAAATCGAATTATTTTAAAGAAACTTTCAGTAAATGCGGCGCAGGCGTTGTCAACACCCGTGTCGATGAAAGTTACGTAACAAAGTTGCTCGGGTATTTTAAATCCCGATAGACAATATGCAAAGAAATTTATACATAATATTCTTTATTGTTTTTGCGGTCGCGAGCTTTGGGCAACAGCGGGTCGAGACATCAATCGATACGACCCGGAATAAAATCGGAGCGCAGTTTAACCTGACACTTAAAACCGATGTCGATACACTGTCTAATGTCACTTTTCCGTCCGGTGATCGCTTCGGGCAGTTGGAAGTAATACGGAACTATGTGGTCGACACGACCCGGAAAGGCGACCGCTATGAGTTGATCAAGCGTTACGGACTGACGCAATTTGATTCGGGGCAATACACGATTCCGCAGTTGAAAGTGATCGTCAACAACCGTACTTTTCTAACAGATTCGATTTTGCTGGAAATCGACAACGTCGCCGTTGATACGCTCGAGCAGCAGATGTTTGACATTAAACCCATAATGGGTGCTGCGTCGCAACCATTTCCGGAGTGGATTAAATACATCTTGATATTTCTGTTAATTATAGCAGTGGGCGTTGTTGCCTATTTTATAATCAAACGCCGGCAACAGAAGTCAGGCGCGTCGGAACAATTCAAAACACCGATTGAACGTGCGACCACATTGTTGCAAATTCTGGAGAACAAGGAACTTTGGCAGAAAGGCGAAGTCAAGGCGTATTATAGCGAATTGACGGATATTGCCCGAAACTACATCGAGGAGGCAATCCATATTCCTGCGATGGAAAGCACAACATCGGAACTTATCGCGGGTCTTCGTGCTGCGTCACAACAAAAAAAGATGCCGGTATCACAGGAAACTTTGGTAAACCTTGAAAAAGTTCTGATGCACGCCGATCTGGTCAAATTTGCGAAAAGCAAGCCTCTCGACTATGAAATTGCAGAAGACAGAAGCCGAATCGAGAATACGTTAATGACTCTTGACAAAGCTATTCCTGAAGTAGTTGAAGAAGATATTGAAGAAAAAGAGGCTATTCGTAGGAAGAGAGAACGCAAAGAACGATTGATCCGAATCTTAGTGCCGGCGGGTATTGTGCTGGTCTTATGTTTCGGTACACTCGTATATTTTATCGCCACCCACGGCTTTACTTATGTCAAAGACACGATCATAGGCCATCCAACCAAAGAACTGCTTGAAGGGGAATGGGTTTATAGCGAATATGGTCATCCGGCGATAGGAATGGAAACCCCGCGGGTTCTTAAGCGCGAACCTGCCGAAAAGCATATGGGTCCGGAGATGATGGCCATTTATTCCCATTTTCAAATGTTCGTTTACGGATCTTTAATGGAAAACTTTACTGTGATGGCATCGACAATGACGTTTAAATCGGAAGTAGAGATTGACTTAAACAAAGCAGTTGAAGGTGGCATACGCGGACTCGAAGCACGTGGCGCACAGAATATTTTGGTGAAACAGGAGGAGTACGAAACACGGGAAGGAATTTCCGGAATAAAGGCGTACGGTACTTTTACGGCCAAGCATCCTACAAACGGGAAGACTACCAAAATGTATTACGAGATATTGATGTTCGGGCAGGAAAACGGTTTGCAGCAAGTAATTATAATGCATGAGGAAGGTGATGGATACGCAAAAGCCATAATGGAACGAATACTGAGTTCGGTTGAACTGAAAAAACTCAACAGTTATGAATAGCGTAACTTTCATGAATCCCGGATTTTTCTGGTTGCTGTTGTTGCTGCCCCTACTTATTGCGTGGCAAATATGGAAGCGCAGGGAGCAGACGGCGGTTCTGAAAGTAAGTTCACTATCGGGATTCGCGACAGATTCTTTTTTTGCGAAACTCAAACCAATGCTGTTTGTGATGAGACTTTTAGCACTCGCGTTTCTGATTGTAGCAATGGCGCGTCCGCGGACGGTAGATGTAAGCAGCAAAACCAAAACCACACGGGGGATCGATATTGTTATGGCGGTCGACGTATCGGGAAGTATGCTCGCAAAGGATCTAAAGCCGAACCGTCTTGAAGGTCTGAAATCGGTTGCCAGAGATTTTGTCGAAGCCAGGCCAAATGACCGCATCGGACTGGTATTATATGCTGCCGAAGCTTACACTCAAACGCCGGTAACCAGCGACAAGGCGATAGTGATTGACGCGATTCGGAAAATCCGTTATAATAATGTGCTGCAGGACGGAACCGGTATTGGGATGGGACTTGCAACTTCAATTAATCGATTGAAAGACAGTAAGGCCAAAAGCAAAGTGATAATTTTAATGACCGACGGAGTAAACAACGCCGGTTTTATCGAACCTGAAACTGCTGCTGATATCGCAAAGGAATATGGCATCAAAGTGTACACCATCGGAATCGGTACAAATGGAATGGCCGAATTCCCATACGCATATGGTCCGAACGGCACATTTTTGTTTAAAATGATGCAAGTCGAAATCGACGAGGCATTGCTGCGGAATATCGCTAAAAAAACCGGCGGACAGTATTTCCGCGCGACGAGCAACCGCAAACTCGAATCGATATACGAAGAAATTAACAAACTCGAAACGACAGAAGTCGAAGAACTGAAGTTTTACGATTATAAAGAGTTATACCGGCCGCTGGCGATCATTGCCGGACTTTTACTTTTGATCGAAATAGTGTTGCGGCAAACCATTTTTAGAAGTTTTATATAATGTTTGACGAGATAGACGAAAATAAATATTTCTACCTGTTGCTGCTGATTCCGCTGCTGGCGTTGCTGTTCCTGTATAATATGTACTGGCAGCGCAAAAAACAGCGGGAATTCGGAGACCTTGACCTCGTCCGACGGTTGGCACCCGAACGTTCCGTGTTTAAATCGATTATAAAATTCTGCGTACTGCTGCTTGCTATTGCTGCCTTGGCAGTGGGTTTGGCTAATCCCAAGACCGGGACAAAGATGGAGACGGTCAAGCGCGAAGGAATCGACATCGTTTTTGCGATCGATGTTTCGAAAAGTATGCTCAGTGAAGATGTAGCGCCCAGCCGGCTCGAAAGAACCAAGCAAATCGTCTCGCAACTGATTAACCAATTCGCGGGCGACCGCATCGGGATTGTCGCGTACGCAGGCAGCGCATTTCCTGTATTGCCGATCACGACCGATTATTCCGTGGCAA
>CAZLWZ010000091.1:0-6894 GCA_964563275.1 uncultured Flavobacterium sp. | reverse complement strand
CCATCCAGTCAGGAATAGATTCTTTAACCGCACGTACTTTCGACAGTTCGTCGAACCTTCCTTTAATTTTTCGCTCTGGCGTGCCCTCAAGCTGACGCCAATCGGGAATCGGGTAACCACGCAGGACCGCCCACACTGCGAACAGTCGCCATAAATTATCGCGGTCAAATGGTTCACGTACCTCGGCAATTTCGGCGTACAAACGCTTCCAGCGTACAATTTCATATATAGTTTCAGCTACAAATTTTCGATCGGAGCTGCCCCATCGCTTATCTTTCTTCAGAGCCCGTGCAACCACTTTATCAGCATATTCCCCTTCGTTAAAGATCGCGTTGAGCGAGTCGATCGTTGTATAAACTAAATTTCTGTGTAATCTCATTATTATAAATAAAATGCAAAGGTACATTATTTAAATCCGAAATTATTCTTAATATACCAGCCGATAATAGTTGTAATACTAATGCTGCTGTACAAAAAAAGCACCGGTAGATTTCGGTGCTTTTACTGTAATACAAATTATCGATGTTATCGTCGCCCTGCAGATGGTGCCGTAGTACGTGCTCCTTGTGTTGTTGAGCGACTGCCCATGTTCGGGGTGGCCGCCGGCCGACTCATTGAAGGTGCTGAACTTCTGTTTACAGAGGGAGAGGTACTTGTCCTGTTCATTGACAGGTTCTGAGATCGTGTGCTTGTGGCTGGTGTGCTGCTTCGGTAGCCTGTTGCTGCATTACTGCGCACCGTCTGCGCAGGCACGGAGCTTCTTGGTGTTACCGCCGTGCTTCTTGTTGACGGTGTGCTATTTGGTGTTCTTGTCGCTGCAGCGGTTGTGGTTGTTCGTGAGGCGTTGCTAACCCTGGCCGATGTTGCTGGACTTGTGGCCCGGTTCGTGGCGCTTCGTGTTGTTGGCATCGTGGCGCTGTTGGATCGGGAAGCAGATTGTGTGCGTGTCGTGCTATTGTTTTGCGGCGTTGCCTGGCTTCTGCCACTGCTAGCGGCGTTTCTTACTCCATTTGATGCTTCACGGCTGGCTACCAGCACGCTTCGGTTTGTAGCGTTGGTACGTTGAGCGAAAGATCTGTGAGGGTTTTGAGCTTCATACGCATTAGCTCTTCTTGTATTATGCAATGCGACGGCGCGCTGACTTCTGCGGACATTCACATAGTTATAGTTGTGGTACGTGTTTATATGTACATGAACATGATTCTGGTAGATGTGGGCAGGAAAAGGATTCCATGCGTAGTAGTACGATGGATAGTAACCCCAGTACCACGTCGAAAAATATGGTCGGTAATGACGGACCCAAAAAGTGTTATAGATTATCGGCCTGTGTACATATACCGGCTCATAAATGTAGTTGTGCCCATACATATAGACGTCGCCAACAACTTGTATCTGCACGTGGTTTCTGCTGTCGCGCTCTACCTCAACAGTAGCGACGTCCTGAAATAAATCGCGTCCCAATACTGACTGAATTATGATCAGATGTGTATTTCCTTCTACAGATTCAATTACCCGAAGATAATCAACCATGTTGTCGCCGTTCAAATCCAAATTGGTAATTTGCAATTTAGGATCGTTTAACCGACGTTCAAAGTCGGCCAGATCTTCTGAATCTCCAAATACAGAGGCTACTGCGCGAAGATCTAAATTGTCACTTATATCAGCGCTGTAAGCGTTGACCGTTGTTTTGTCCTGTGCTTTGGCAACATTGGCGAAAAGCAGAAGAAAAAGTGCCAGGGTTAGTATTTTAGTTTTCATAATATTTAAATTTCGGTTGATGGAATGATTTTTGTCGTCTGACACTCCACATCCAATATCTGTGCCATTAATCATTTTATGTTCTTAGCCGTATTCCTTACTTTTACTCCCGATTATTAAATTATGAAAACCACCTTCTTCTCTACATTCCTATTATTTCTTTTACAGCAGCTATCGGCTCAGGAAATCCCAATATACAGCCGGGCGGAGACCGATACGATTTTAAATGGAGATTACAACATCCGCGCATTGCTTATTGAAGGAAGTACCATTTATTATGGCGCCGATAAATCGCGCATCGGATACATAAATGTCGCATCCAAGGAACGCAAGGAGTTTAAATATGAAATCGACGACCTGGAATTCCGAAGCATCGCAAAAACTAAAGATCACATATTTGCTCTTAATGCCGGCAGTCCCGCAGTACTGACCCGCATGGAAAAAAATGGCAGCAATTTGCGCGTTGTATATGATGATTATAACCCAAAAGTCTTTTACGACAGCATGCAGTTCTGGAATAATTATGAAGGTATCGCACTCGGAGATCCTTTAAATGGATGTATGGCGGTGGTAATCACTCGCAATGGAGGTAAAAGCTGGAATCGTCTTCCATGCTTTCTGCTCCCGCCGGTAATCGAAGGGGAGGCAGCATTTGCCGCCAGTAATACTAACATAGTTATAAAAGGTGACCGTACATGGCTGGTAACCGGCGGCATGGCTTCACGAGTGTTATACTCGCCTGATAAAGGTAAAAATTGGTATATTTCTGAAACGCCAATGGTAAGTGGCAAACCTACTACAGGTATATATTCAGCCGACTTTTATGACTTCAAATATGGTTTTCTTGTAGGAGGAGATTACCTTGATCCGCAAATGAATAATAATACCAAAGCAATTACGAGCGACGGCGGAAAAACCTGGAAAAGTATTTCTAATAACGAAGGCTTTGGTTACGCTTCTTGTGTACAATACATTCCTGGAAGCGATGGAAAGGCGCTGGTGACCGTGGGACCGGCCGGGCTTCAATATTCATCCGACTATGGTTCTACGTGGACACAACTTTTGGCCGACGACTCGCTGTACACTATCAGGTTTCAAAATAGCCGCACTGCATACGCTGCCGGTAAGAATAAAATCATACGGATTTCTTTTAAAGAATAATACATCACATCCGCGCGTTAAATTTTTTTTGTACTGATGTACCGAATGATCCGAATATTTCAACCTCCATTGGCTAATTTACTTCTATCGTCATAAATCAATCACAGGAACTATACGTAGTATTAGTCTGGTGAAACTGTTGACGTGTCTCTTATCACCGGTGCGACTACCGGACGTCTGCCAGGTATTGGTGGAGACGGAACCGTGTCTCTGACCGCCGGAAGTTCTATTGGAATAAAAACCTCAGTAACCCACTTAGAAGGCTGCTTTGCTTCGTCTGAACCTACTTTGAGATTCTCGATTGCCACTATACCACTTCGTGGCCGTAAGCCGTTTTTGTTGATGTAGTCGGTCGCTCGTAGCCACGCTTTTTGAAGATGGGAATAATCTCCTGTTAATGTTGTTTTTATCGCTGACATATCGGGTAATTGGTCGAAAGTCACATCGCTGTCTGGCGCGGTATGAATTTCCTCTGCAACAGGCATACAAACTGAAAATTTCGTAGTTCCCTGGCCGGCATTATACGAATGATAAATTACGAACGGCTTACCTGCCGCTTTAATTTGGTTCTTATTAAAAAAGTGCCTCATCTGTGTGAGCATAATCCGCAAATTGCGCGGGTAATCGCTTATTTTACTGTTAATCGTCTGTTTTAGATAATTTACCCCTTCTCTTTGAACGATTCCGTTGAGGGCAAGGTTATAGGTGTTGATTTCGTAGCCCAAATTATTGTCGATATTGGAAAGACTTTTTTCGAATAAATTACCGAAAACCGATGCAGCGCCGCCCTGAAGCGTAGCGTCAATTTTGTCCATGAAAGCCAACTTGCCTGAGGCCTTCCACGTTATCTTCGTGCCTCCAATAGAGTCTTTGAACTTCCAGTAGAACCTCGATTGATTTGCATCATTTGCCACCTGGTGTACGATGCTGTCGTTTTCACTGAGGTACGTTGTTCTGATCTTTCCGCTTCCGCGCTCCGATTTCCACGAGAAATAGCTGCCGATCCCGCTTGTATTCGATGGATAATTATAAATAACGCCCTGATCGTCCTCGCTCCAGGCCCCCCATTGCTCCCAGTTTCGAAGATCGGCAATATAATTAAAAACGACAGGAGTTGGTGATTTAATAAACAGGCTGCGTTCTACGTCGTATGTCCCTTTTTGCGTCGCAACATAAACAGTAGCGGCAAAAAGTGCCAGGATAAGTAAAAGGAAAACATATTTAATTATACGCATAGAAGAGGGATGCTGTCGGTAAATGAGGTAAAGTTAAATATTTTATTCAATCAGCGGTAAAATGATTTGTCTCGCTGATGTTCCAGAATTGCTATATTTGCTCAATAACAAACATTGTGATTATGAATTTTCAAAAAATAAGCGCGATAATTCTCGCTGCGATCCTTCTCGTGTCATGCAAGGAAGAAGTTAAAGTAGACAACCATACCATCGTAACTACCGACTTTGAGGTTGAAGCCGAACAGTTTGCCGACATTAAAGTCCTGCGATATGAAGTACCTGGCTGGGATAATCTCACGCTGAAGGAGCAGGAGCTGGTTTACTACTTGGCACAGGCAGGCTTGGCCGGACGAGATATTATCTGGGATCAGAATTATAAGCATAATCTGAAGATTCGTACGGCACTTGAGAACATTTACACCTCATTTGAAGGTGATAAATCCACAGCCGACTGGAAGAATTTCGAAATTTACCTGAAGCGGGTCTGGTTTGCGAACGGAATCCACCATCATTATTCGATGGATAAGATCAAACCCGATTTTTCACTTGAGTATTTCAACCAACTGCTGGCCGATACGAAAACCAATCTGGATCCTGAAGTAGTGGTTGTGCTATTTAACGATCAGGACGCTAAGAAAGTGAATCTTGACGAAGCAAAGGGTTTACTGGAAGGCTCTGCTGTCAACTTTTATGAAGAAGGCATTACTGCACGAGAGGCGGAAGCATTTTACAAAACAAAAAAGCCGCAGGATAAAAGCCGCCCTGTTTCCTTTGGTTTAAATTCGAAACTGGTGCGCGGTGCAGATGGTGCTATTACGGAGAAAGTCTGGAAAAGTGGCGGCATGTATGGATCCGCTATCGACAAAATCATATTTTGGCTTCAGAAGGCGCAAACCGTTGCCGAGAATCCGAAGCAGGCACAAGCTCTGGGATTACTGGTTAAATACTACCAGTCCGGCGACCTGAAGACCTGGGACGATTATAATGTGGCTTGGGTTCAGGCGACAGAAGGAAATATCGACTATATCAACGGGTTTGTCGAAGTATACAATGATCCGCTGGGTTATCGTGGTTCATTTGAAAGCATTGTCCAGATTAAAGACTTTGACATGTCGGCCAAAATGGAGAAAATCTCGGAAAACGCACAGTGGTTTGAAGATAATTCGCCTTTACTGCCACAACACAAAAAGAAAGATGTCGTTGGTGTCTCGTATAATACCGTCATAGTCGCAAGCGAGGCCGGCGACGCATCACCCGCAACACCTATCGGAGTCAATCTTCCTAATGCCGATTGGATTCGTGCGGAACATGGTTCAAAATCGGTATCACTTGGAAATATCATTGACGCTTATTCGCAGGTAGGAGGAACCGGAAGACTTAAAGAATTTGCGAATGATGAGGATGAAATTGCATTAGAGGAGCAATACGGAGAAGTGGCCGATAAGCTGCATACGGCATTACACGAAGTGGTTGGACATGCATCCGGACAAATTAACCCGGGTGTAGGTACGCCAAAAGAAACCCTCAAAAGTTACGCTTCGACACTCGAGGAAGGCCGAGCCGATCTTGTCGCTCTTTATTTTCTTTATAATTCAAAGATTCAGGAACTTGGTCTGGTCGACGATTGGCAGAAGGTTGGTATGGCGGCTTATGACGCCTATATCAGGAACGGCCTGATGACCCAATTAATTCGTTTAGAACCCGGTGCAGATATCGAAGAATCCCACATGAGAAATCGTCAGTGGGTGAGCGCCTGGGTTTTCGAGAAAGGGCAAAAAGATAAGGTCATCGAGAAAATTACCCGGAACGGGAAGACCTATTTTAACATAAGCGACTATGAAAAACTGCGAAACCTGTTTGGAGAGTTGCTAAAGGAAACGCAGCGCATCAAATCGGAAGGTGATTATCAGGCGGCCAAAAATCTGGTCGAAAATTATGGGGTAAAGGTTGATCAAAAAATGCATGCTGAGGTGCTTGAAAGAAATAAAGCATTTACGTCGGCTCCATACAGCGGCTTCATAAATCCGGTGCTGGTGCCAAAGGTCGAGGACGGTAAAATCGTCTCTATCGCTATAGAACAACCCAAATCGTTTGCAGAACAGATGTTGTTCTACTCAAAGAACTACGGTTTTTTACCTGCTGAAAATTAAACCCAAACCTGCTTCAACAAGCAGGTTTTTTTATTCCTTCAAGTACATCTTCACCACAAAAAGAAAAGCTATAAACATCAGAAACGCGATCAGTACCTTGTAGCTGCCGCGGTACACCTTCGAATGTAATTTGGCATCCTTGCGGTAGACATATATCGCCGCGATGACAAAGGCGACTACGAAACACGCTGCGAAAATCAATTGCCCTTGTGAAAACATAGTTAATTACTTTTTTGCAAAAGTACGCAATGCAAGACAAAAGCTCACTATTTTGGCTAATCATATAAAATCCGATTTATGCAAAAGCAATTACAGGCAGTAAAAGATTTTCATACTGCATTCAACATTGGGTACAGCGAGATCCCGCGGTGCGATTTAGGCGCCGGTAAGAACATGCTTCGCTACAATTTACTGAAAGAGGAAAATGACGAATACCTCGAGGCTGTTAACAATGAAGACCTGACGGAGATCGCCGATGCGCTGGGAGATATGCTGTACATCCTCTGCGGCACAATAATAGAGCATGGGCTTCAGGATAAAATAGAGCAGGTGTTCGACGAAATCCAGCGCAGCAATATGAGCAAACTTGG
>CAZLWZ010000090.1:0-6981 GCA_964563275.1 uncultured Flavobacterium sp. | reverse complement strand
GACAGGCGGAAAAGCACCCTTTGTTCCGCATATGATCAATGTTGAAACAACCAATCAGGATCTGCGAGCGGAACTCGGAATTCCCGCTGATGCGATTGTATTTGGCCGACACGGGGGCGATAAAACATTCGATATTAAATTTGCGAAATCGGTGGTAAAGAAAATAGCACGAGAGCGGCACGATATATTCTTCGTGTTTTTGGGAACCGAATCATTCGTTTTCCGCCACTTGTTCCGACCGTATAAAAATATCATTTTTCTTCCCGCAAGCACCGACGAAATTTACAAAACGAAGTTCATCAACACCTGCGATGCATACCTTCATGCGCGGAAACAGGGAGAGAGTTTCGGCATCGCGATCGGTGAGTTTTCGATCAAAAACAAGCCGGTGGTCACGTGGTCTGGTTCACCGGAACGCTCCCATATCGATATCCTGGGCGATAAAGCAATCGTTTACGCCGACAAAACGGAACTCTACAGTATCATTCAAAACTTCGTCCCGGATCCTTCGAAAAACTGGGACGCGTATTCAGAAAACTATTCGCCTGAAAAAGTGATGCAAAAATTTAAGGAGGTCTTCATCGACTGATAAATACTAAAGTCGGTGGATTTTCTGCTTGGTTTTTAAAGATTCCGATAACGGTGCGCCCGCCAAAAACAAGGAAAACAAAGGTCGGTTTTTAGCTTTGACCAAACTGCTGAAAAAGTATTTGATGGTAAGAAAGTACAAAACCGATTTATGGGCGAAAAACCCATAGTGTTTTCGGATAATGTATAACAGCGAAATTTTCAACTCCTTTTTTATCGCGACCGACTTTGCTGTGCTCGCGCCGTGCAGGTGAATAAACTCCGCTTCGGGAATCAGGTACGCAAATTTCTTCTGTTTCGCTAACCGTAGACACAGGTCGGTTTCCTCGTAATACAGGAAGATATTGGTATCGAATCCGCCGATATCGTAGAAATCTGCCGCGCGCAAAAACATGAAACTCCCCGGAACAAAATTAACTTTGACCGGTTCGGTGTATTTCTTTTTTCGCTTCGGATATTTCCCGGGATTGATCGATTCCAAATATTTTCGTCCCAAAATTTCACGTGCCGGTGACGCAAAATGATCCAGTGAAATCAAAAAGTCTCCGTTTTCTTTATAAGCCTGAGCGCCGCAAATACCTATATTCGGATTTTGATCAAGCGTGCTTTTTAAAATCGAAAGGCAATCATTTATAAAAATAGTGTCATTGTTCAGGAACGCCAGATACTTTGCGTCTGCAAACTGGACGCCGAACATATTGCCGCCGCCAAACCCGGTATTGATATCGCTGCGGTGTAATTCGAAATTTTTATCGGTAACCGATCCGTGAAACGCTTTAAGCATCGCGAAATCCTCAGGCGCTGAGGCGTTGTCGGTGACAATTATCTGGTAATTCAGACCGGAAGACGTTTTCTTCCAGATTGAACGGATGCACGCAATCGTGTGCTCTGCCGAATTATAGTTTATCAGGATTATGGCAATATCAAACATCTGTCAGAAATTGGTTGATGCCCCTTTCAGCAAACGTAATTTTATTGACCGTGGTTTGCCGCTCGATTTCATTGTTGATTTCCAGCTGACTTCGTGATTGTTCTTTATGATAAATGTGATAGGCGATCGCAACATTTTTTAATCGCCTCCCTTTAATACCGATGTTGTGCAGCCGCTGGATCATTTCCGAATCGTCGATTCCCCAGCCTACCAGAGCTTCATTAAAACCGTTGATTTTTATGAAATCGGCGCGCCAGAACGACATGTTGCAACCGCGAAGTTTTCGGGATCGCTGATCGACAGGTTTTACGAAATTCATCAGAAACGGTAAACGCAATGTTCGTCCGCGTTTTTTGATTCCGCTGGAAAAAAAGTGGAAATCTGTAACTTTCTTTTCAAAAAGCCGAGGTAGAAAATCTTTGGTGATGTTTACACGCGATCCGTATAAATAATGGCCTGGTGTCGCATTGTTAAGGTGGTCTTCGATAAAATATCGGTTCATGATGATGTCGCCGTCAATTTCGACGATGTAATCATACTTCGCCGACGCAATTGCTTTATTCATGATCCGCGGTTTACGGTTGCCTTTATCCTCGTGAAAAATATGATGCAGCGGAACCGGAAAATCGGATTGAAATTTTTCGATTAGCGCTTTGGTTTCTTCTCGAGAACCGTCATCGGCAATAATGACTTCATTAGGAAGAACAGTTTGGTTTTTGACGCTCAGCAGAAGTAATTCAAGTGCCTCCGGCCAATTGTACGTTGGCGTGACAAGCGAGCATGTCGGCACTTTTTCCATAGAAGTCGATTAAGCAGGCAAGTTAACATTATTATTTATATTTGTAAAAATTTCCAAATGGTTTACGATTGTTTCATTTTCTTCAATGAGCTTGATTTGCTCGAGATCCGCCTGAATGAATTGAATGAAGTTGTAGACAAATTTGTTTTGGTCGAAGCAAACCGCACTTTTCAGAATCTTCCGAAACCGTTTATATTTGATGAAAACAAGCAACGATTCTCGGCTTTTATAGATAAGATTATTCACATAAAACTTACCGAATATCCGCTTTTTATTCCGGTAATCAATCCGTTTTCGCCCTGGAAAATTGAATTTTATCAGCGTAATTCAGTCGTTAAAGGTTTGGTGAATTGCAAGCCGGATGACATTATAATGATTTCCGATGTCGATGAAATCCCGAAAGCCGAAGTAGTGCGAAATTTTATCCAATCTGGCGTCGATAAAATTTACGGTCTTAAGATGGACATGTTCATGTACTTTTTAAACAACCGACTGATTTATGATGGCGGAAGCAATATGACCAACGAGGAAGCGAAAGACGGAATCTGGCATTGCACCGCGGTTCTGCCATACCGACTTTTAAAACAAAAACCTCACAAAATCCGAAAGACGATCATGCGGACAAAGCGACGCGGCGAGGTTTATGAAATTGTCCCGAACGCTGGCTGGCACTTTACATACGTTGGCGGTGTTAAGCAAATTATAAACAAACTCGAGGCATTCTCGCATACAGAATACAATCTGCCGGAATATAAGAACGCGGATAATATTCGTAAATTAATCGATAGCGGCCAGGACCTATTTGGGCGAACATTGGAATTTGAAATAATAGGACCAGATTATCAGTTACCGAAATATCTTCAAAAACCGGAAATCCGTAGCAAGTGGCAGGAATTGTTTTTTTCGAAATCTACCTAATACATGGGCTTCACTTTTAATAACGACTCACAATTCAATATCGACTCGGTTCGTCAGTGCATCGCTAATTTTAAAACCGATGGTGAGCTATTCGGCGATGGTAAGCGTAATAAAATAAAACTATTCAATGTTGACGGGCGGTTGGTTAACATAAAATCGTTCAAAACGCCAAATCTGATTAATAAGATTGCCTATAAATATTTTCGGAAGTCGAAGGCAAGACGTTCATTTGAGTTTGCCGGAAAATTAACAGAATTCGGCATCGGAACGCCGCAACCGATTGCATATTCTGAAAATTTCGATGCAGTCGGTCTTGCTGAAAGCTATTACGCCAGCGAACACATGCAGTGCGATTTGACGTTTCGCGAACTTGTTGAAGATTTTCATTTTCCGGATCGCGACAATATCCTGCGGCAGTTTACCCGATTTTCATATTTGCTTCATCAGAAGGGAATCGAATTTAAAGACCATTCGCCGGGAAATACGTTAATTGTGAACAATACGGGCACTTATTCGTTCTATTTGGTCGACTTAAACCGGATGTCTTTTCACGATGTGATGTCGTTTGATTTGCGGATGCGTAATCTCTCACGGCTGACGCCTCACAAGGAAATGGTTGCCACGATGAGCAACGAATATGCGAAAGTCTCGGGGGAAGATGAGCAGCTTATTTTTGAGACGCTCTGGCGATACACCTCCGCGTTCCAGCATCGGTATTACAGAAAAAAAAGAATAAAAAAGAAACTGCTGTTTTGGAAGTAATTTTCGGAAAAAGCAGTATTTTCCCATTCTAACCTTGCCGATGAAAATTTCCGTAATCATTACAACATACAATGCAGTCGAATGGCTGCGGAAAGTACTTATCGGCTATTCGGTGCAGACGGAAACCGACTTCGAAATTGTGATTGCCGACGACGGATCGACCACTGAAACCCGCGATCTGATCACTCAGTTTGCCGCCGATTTTCAATACCCGATTGTGCATGTGTGGCATCAGGACGACGGTTTTCAAAAGTCCAAAATCCTGAATCGGGCGATCCTGAAGGCAAACTCCGAGTATCTATTATTCACCGACGGAGATTGTATTCCACGCAAAGATTTCATCGAAACCCATCTGCGGCATCGCGAAAAGGGTTATTTCTTATCGGGGGGTTATTTTAAACTTCCGATGGAAATCTCACAATCGGTTACCGATGAAGAAATCAAATCCCAAAAATGCTTCCACGTAAAATTCCTACGCGAACGCGGAATGAGCAGTACTTTCAAATTCACTAAACTCACTCATTCAAAATGGTTCGCAGCCTTTATGAATTGGGTTACGCCTACAAAACGCTCTTGGAACGGACACAACGCATCGGGATATAAAAGCGATCTTATTAAAGTTAACGGCTTTAACCACGATATGAAATATGGCGGATTGGATCGTGAACTTGGCGAACGGCTGTTCAATGCAGGACTGTTGTCTAAGCAAATCCGCTACAGCGCTATTTGTCTGCATCTCGACCACGCACGCGGATATTCTACTCCCGAAATCTGGCAAAAAAACAACGACATCAGGGCTTATAATAAAAAGCACAAAGTTGTGGAGATCCAAAATGGCATCGGCCAACTTTAATCTTATCGCAAACCGATAGTTTTGAAGTAATCTTTTAATTTTTCCAGAATCAGTTCCAGCGGATACTCGTCAAAATACCTGAAAGTATGTTCCTTGATGTATTTCTCGTCATGCATCTCGTAGATTTCAGGTTTTAGATCTTTGAGGTGAATTGACACATTCTGTTCCTCATTTTCGAAAATCTGCCACGTTTCTTTATCGACCGATGGTGAAAAAAGGGAAAATGTCGGGATGTTCAAGGCCTTGGCCATATTGACCGAACCACCTTCGTTACCAACTAATGCCGAACATTGCGACAATAGCGCCAAAAACGATCGCAATCCCTTTGCGTAAAGATCAAGATGAATCCGCTTTTTTGTTTGCTCGCTGCAAAAATTATAAACGGCGATAGCATCTTCCTTCTGGTTCGGAATGTAATTGAACAGAATGTCGGCGTCAAGTGTTTCAACCGTAAAATCGATAATCTTCGCCATTTTTTCCAGCGGATAGGTTTTGTACCATTCACTTCCTAAAATACCAAACATGATTAGCGGTCTTCCTGATACTCCAAATTTGGTCAGTAATTGTCGGGCTTCCGCAATTTCTGAATCCGATAAAAAAATCCTGGGTTTGTAATCGGTTATTTGTTCTTGAATAATCGGTTTGAGTAACAACAATCTGTTGTCGATAGCCAGTCCTAAATCCGATTTGGTGCCGTTTGGGAACCGTTTTACCGTATCGGAATAGAAAAAATTCGAGTATCCTTTGTCATAAGAAATCCGTTTTTTCGCTCCCGACAATCCTGTGATCAAATTGGTTTCGAGTTTGCAATAGGCATCGACAACCATATCGTATTTTCGCCGGCGAATTTCCCTGATGAATTGCCAGAGTTTCGGATACGATTTCCGGGTTTCATTCGACAAGGTAATTATCTTATCAATATTTGGATTACCGGCCAATACATCAACACAGTTTGGATAACACATATAATCCACCTTCGCTTCGGGATATGACTTCTTTAAATTATTTGATAATATCGTGCTTGTCAGAACGTCGCCAATGCGCTTTTGCTGAATGACCAGTATCTTCATTTGATCGTTGTTAGGGTGCGCTAAATTACGAACTATTTGATAACCGATGGATTGAGCAGCAGATTTTAAGCTACATCATCGGATTTGTTTTATTTTTGCGCAAACGAAATTCTGACCATGGCAATAAGCGGACTGGTGATTACTTATAATGAGGAGAAAATGATAGGCAAGTGCATTGATGCGCTTTTTCGTGTCTGCAGCGAAGTTATCGTGGTCGATTCATTAAGTTCCGACAGAACAGTGGAGATCGCTAAATCAAAAGGAGCAACTGTCATTTCGCAACCGTTTCTGGGCGATGGGCCGCAGCGTTCGCACGGTTTGCCCTATTGTAACAACGACTGGACATTAAACCTTGATGCCGATGAATTTCTGGACACCGATGCCGAAACGTTCATTAAAGAAGGAAAATACTTGAGCGGCGGGTTTGATGCGTTTAGTTTCAGGGTCAAAAATTTCCTTGGTGACAAACTTATCGACTTTGCCGGATGGTATCCCGATCATAAAGTTCGCTTTTTTAATAAAAAAACTGCGAGACCGTCGGATGCGAAAGTGCACCAAAAGATAATTGCAACAAACGAGAAAAAAGTGGCCGTGCATATTCTGCATTACGGATGGGCTTCATTCGACCAGATCATCGCCAAAAAAAATCAATATTCGGGCTGGCACGCGCAGCAATTGTTCGATCAGGGAAAACGGATCTCTGCTTTTAAACCGATTCTGAATGGCAACATTGCTTTCCTGCGATGCTATTTATTAAAAAGAGGGATTTTTAACGGACTTGACGGGCTAACCATTTCGATGATTCAGGGGTTCTTTTCGTATATGAAATACGCCAAGCTCCTGAAACTTCAGAAGCAAAATAAAAGATAGCATTTAGATCGCCACATCATATTCCCTTAGTGCATCATTCAGCGACGTTTTTAAATCGGTCGAGGGCTTGCGTTTCCCGATAATCAGCGCACACGGAACCTGGTATTCGCCCGCAGCAAATTTCTTGGCATAGCTACCTGGAATAACAACAGATCGTGCCGGAACCACGCCTTTCATTTCTACAGGCTCG